>JAESUI010000395.1 GCA_016763135.1 Flavobacteriales bacterium | reverse complement strand
TTTCCACGTCTTTTATTCGGTCCATGTTGTCCAGGACCGTAGTTCTTTTTTTCCAATACTGCATCTGGCCCAAAGATTGGTTCTCTGAATTTACGTGCAATTTTCGATTTTGGACCTCTATATCTAGCCATTTTTATAAATTTTTTGAGTGAGAAATTATGAATTAAGGTCAGTATCCTTCGATAATAAGCTTCTCTCTCTAGGTTAATTATTTATACTCTTCTTCTTTTTGGTGGACGACAGCCATTATGTGGTAATGGTGTAACATCTACTATTTCTGTAACAGTAATTCCTGCGTTATGTAAAGATCTCATTGCTGATTCTCTCCCGTTTCCAGGTCCTTTAACAAAAACTTTAACTTTTCTTAAGCCATTTTCATAAGCCTCTTTTGCACAATCTTCTGCTGCCATTTGTGCAGCGTAAGGAGTGTTCTTTTTAGACCCTCTAAATCCCATCTTCCCTGCAGAAGACCAAGAAATTACTTGTCCAGAATTATTAGTTAAGCTAATAATAATATTGTTAAAAGATGCATGAATATGAGCTTGTCCATAAGCTTCAACTATTACATTCTTTTTTTTCTTTGCGTTCGATTTTGCCATCTTATGCTTCGTTATTTATTATTTAGTTGCAATTTTCTTATTTGCAACAGTTTTTCTTCTTCCTTTTCTAGTTCTAGAATTATTCTTAGTGTGTTGACCTCTTAATGGTAAACCTGCTCTATGTCTAATTCCTCTATAACACCCTATATCCATTAAACGTTTAATGTTTAACTGAACTTCAGATCTTAAAGCACCTTCAATTTTATAAGAGTCATTTAAAATTGTTCTGATTTTTGATAAGTCATCATCATCCCAATCTTGCACCTTTTTATCTTCAGAAATTTTTGCTTCTGCTAAAATATTTTGAGCCGAAGACCTTCCTACTCCGAAAATATAAGTTAATCCTATAACTCCTCTTTTTTGTTTTGGTAAATCTATACCTGCAATTCTTGCCATTTCTTAGTTTTTTGTTGTTGTGTTTAGTTAATGGTATAAAACCTTTGTACTATTAACTATAATACCAAATTTATCCTTGACGTTGTTTAAATCTAGGGTTCTTTTTGTTAATTACGTACAAACGACCTTTTCTTCTAACAATTTTGCAGTCTGCACTTCTTTTTTTAATTGATGCTCTTACTTTCATCTTATTGTATATTTATTTAATCTAAAAACTAGATTAAAAAGTTATTTATATCTAAATGTTATTCTCCCTTTTGTTAAGTCATATGGAGACATCTCCAATTTAACTCTATCTCCAGGTAAAATTCTTATGTAATGCATTCTCATCTTACCAGAAATATGAGCTGTAAGTACATGCCCATTTTCTAATTCAACTCTGAACATAGCATTAGATAATGCTTCTATTATTGTTCCGTCTTGTTCTATAGATGCCTGTTTTGCCATCGTATAATCTTAATTTTTATTGTTTAATACTTCTTCAACGTATTCATGCGTTGATAAAACTTCTGCTTTTCCTTTTCGTATTGCTACATCATGTTCAAAATGTGCTGATGGTAACCCATCTACAGTAACAATGGTTGTCCCATCACTCCCTTCTTTTACATTTCGTTTACCCATGTTAATCATAGGTTCAATAGCTATTACCATTCCTTCTTTCAATTGCAATCCAGTTCCTCTTTTTCCGTAATTAGGAACTTGAGGTTCTTCATGTAAATCTCTCCCTAATCCATGCCCTACTAATTCTCTTACCACTCCATATCCATTCTCTTCTGCTAAGCTCTGAACTGCATAACCAATATCACCAATTCTCTTTCCTACTACTGCTTGTTCAATTGCTCTATTCAAACATTCTTTTGTTACTTCAAGTAACTTTCTAATTTCAGGTTTTACTTCTCCTACTTCAAAAGTATAAGCAGCATCACCAAAAAAACCGTTTAATTTTGTTCCACAATCAACAGAAATAATATCTCCATCTTGTAGAGGTTTATTATTCGGTATCCCGTGAACTACAGCTTCATTTGCAGAAGTACATAGTGTATTTGGAAAATCATACATTCCTAAAAATCCAGGAATAGCACCATTATCTCTTATAAACTCTTCCGCGACTTTATCTAATTCAAGTGTAGTAACACCTGGTTTAATTAGTTTAGCAACTTCAGCTAAAGTTTTTCCAACAAGCAAAGAACTCAGTCTTATTAATTCAATCTCCTCATCCGTCTTATAAATAATCTTTCCCATCTCACAAACAAACTATCCAGCCATTCCCATACCAGCACTCGATCTTCCTTTAATCTTTCCTGACTTCATTAATCCATCATAATGACGCATTAGTAAATGACTTTCTATTTGTTGTAATGTATCTAATATAACCCCTACCATAATTAGTAAAGATGTACCTCCATAGAAGTAAGCAAATGCTTGATTAACTCCTGCTAATGCAGCAAATGCTGGCAAAATAGCTACCAATGCTAAAAACATAGATCCTGGCAATGTAATTTTTGACATTACATCATCAATAAACTCTGCAGTTTTTTTACCTGGTCTAATTCCTGGTATAAACCCTCCATTTCTCTTCACCTCATCTGCCATCTGATTTGGGTTTACAGTAACTGCTGTATAGAAATAAGTAAACGCAACAATCATTAAAAAGAATGTTAAGTTGTATCCAAATCCATTAGGGTTTCCAAATACATCTATCACCCAATTAGAAGCTCCATTTTCACCAAAACTTGCAAATGTCATAGGGACAAACATAATTGCCTGAGCAAAAATAATTGGCATTACTCCTGAAGCATTTACCTTAAGAGGTATGTACTGTCTTACTCCACCATATTGTTTATTTCCAACAACTCTCTTTGCATATTGAACGGGTATTCGTCTTGTTCCTTGTACTAATAGTATAGAAACAATAGTAACTACTAACAATAATGCAATTTCTATTAATAATGCAATAGGACCACCTATTCCACTTATACTAACTCTTGATACAAATTCAAATCCAAATGCAGAAGGTAATCCTGCAATTATCCCTATCATAATTAACAATGAAATACCATTACCAATTCCTTTTTCAGTAATTCTTTCTCCAATCCACATCACAAATACAGTTCCTGTAATAAGTATTAGTACTGTAGAAAACCACCACATTCCACCATCATTAGGTACAACTCCGGGGTTATTGGTTACTTGAGATGCAATGTAACCTGGTGCCTGAAAAGCAGTAATTACAATTGTTAAAATTCGAGTAATTTGATTGATTTTTCTTCTTCCAGACTCTCCCTCTTTTTGTAATCTTTGGAAAAATGGGATTGCCATTCCTAATAGTTGAATAACAATTGATGCAGATATATATGGCATTATTCCTAATGCAAAAATCGAAGCTCGATTAAATGCTCCCCCTGCAAAAATGTTAATCAAATCCATTATTCCGCCACCTGTTTTAGTCGCATTTATCTCTGCTAATACCTCAGCATCAACGCCAGGAAGCACTACAAATGAACCCAACCTGTAAACTAATAGCAAGCTAAGGGTAGTGATAATTCGAACTCTCAAATCGTCAATACTCCAAATGTTTTTTATGGTTTGAAAAAGCTTTCTCATGTTCTTAATTAATCTTCCTTATCTTCTTTTGAATCATCAGCTTTAGAGTCTTCTTCCTTTTTTGCTTTAGGAGCAGTCTCTTCCGCTTTTTTCTCTATTTTTTCTTCTTTAGCTTCAGCTTTAACTTCCTCAACTTTCTTCTCTGCTTTTGGAGCTGCTGCTTTTTTAGTTTTTGTTTCTTCTTGAGTCTTCTCTCCCTTAGGAACATACAAGGCAGTTGTTTTACCTCCAGCTTTTTCTATAGCTGCTTTTGCACTTGCAGAAAATGAATCAACTGTAACATCTAATTTCGCAGTTAACTCACCTCTTCCTAAAATCTTAACTAAATCTTTTTTAGCCACTAACCCATTTTCTACTAATACTTCTTTAGTAATGCTTTTCACTTTTTTTGTGTCAGCAAGAAACTGAAGTGTATCAAGGTTTACACCTTTAAACTCTTTTCTATTGATATTAGTGAACCCAAACTTAGGTACTCTTTTTTGAAGTGGCATTTGCCCACCTTCAAATCCGATTTTACGTGAGTAACCTGATCTTGATTTAGCTCCTTTATGACCTCTTGTTGAAGTTCCGCCTCTTCCTGATCCTTGACCACGTCCGATTCGCTTTCGCTGTTTCGTTGTACCTTCCGCTGGTTGTAAATTTGATAAGTCCATTTTATAAATCTTA
>JAESUI010000394.1 GCA_016763135.1 Flavobacteriales bacterium | reverse complement strand
TGTACTACCTGCTATTGCCCAAAATAATTTAAAAGACAAAAAACATTATAGCGATACTTATATTCCCGAAGCAGTTATTGACGAAAAGTATGGAATAACAATGTATGAGAAATTAAACATTATGTTAGGAGGGGATACTGTTCGTAATGTTCAGGATGGATATGCAGCTAATGGTTATATGGAAGATTTTTATACTACAGGACAATTATTACACAAAGGTTTTTATGTAGATGGACAACTAAAAGTGTATAAAAATTATTACCCGAATGGTAAGGTTGAGCGTAATTTTAGGATGGTTGATTTAAAGAAAAGTAAGATGGATATCTTTTTCAAAGATGGAACACCAAAATCTAAAATTGTTTATGTTGGAAGTGAAGCATTGAAGTGGGAAGATTACTATCCTAATGGTACTTTAGAATTTATTGAAGTATATGATAAAACATTCCAATACTATATAGAGAAAGCAAATTATTATGAGAATGGAACGCCAGAAAATACGTTGGTTTTAGAGCATAAGAAAAAATTACTTTATACTCAAACCTATTTTTATCCAAATGGTCAAATTAAAGAAATAGGTCAGATGAAGTATAATAAGTCTGAGTTTGATTATCAAAATATTGGAGTTTGGAAAAAATTTGATGAGAATGGTAAACCAACTAAAGAGATAAAATATGCATCTGGTCAAATTCAAAGCGAAAAAGACCTATAATCTATTTCTTCTTTTTTAAATTCATTAGTAATACGGGTAGTAAGAGTAGATCCGTAATTACTGCTACAAATAAAATCAAACTAACATAAGCTCCAATTAAAAAAGTGCTTTTAAAGTCCGAAAAGATTAAAGCCATAAATCCACCACATAAAATTAACGTAGTTAGTACAATAGCCTTTCCTGTAGATAAATAGGTTCTCTCTAGGCTATATATCAATGATTTTCCTTTACTATTCTCTATCTTAAATTTACTTAAAAAGTGAATGGTATCATCCACAGCTATTCCAAAAGCGATGGTGAAAATAATAGAGGTTGACATATTAATATTTGTGCCTAAATAGCCCATTAATCCACCAATAAAAGCCAACGGAATTACATTAGGAATAATTGATAAAAATGCCATTTTTATTGATTTAAATATAAAGCCAATTAAAATTGCAATTAATAAGAAAGCAATGGCTAATCCCATTATCATATTAGTTGCTAAAAACTCATTGTTCTTATCAACCAACAAAGCCGTTCCTGTCATCTTATAACCAATTAAGTTGTTGTCTATTTTTGATTGAAAAAATTGTTCAAACAAGATGTTTATCTCTTTTACTTTTTTACTTCCTATGTCATCCATTTTTCCTGTAAAACGGGCAACTGAATTAGTTTCATTTATAAAATGACGGAGTTTATCTTTTAGGTTAGCACGTTCTATCTTTTTGAGTAAAGCCTTATATTTTTTTTCTGAATTAGGGATATTATAATGATTTGAATTTCCGCCATGTACAGCTTTGTTTACCGATTTAATTATGCTTACTGGAGATAAGATAAAACCAGCTTCATAATCATCATATAAATAATTTTCAACCTTATTCATTTCTAGCATTGTTTCATAATTAAATATGGAGCTAGAATCCTTAGTATAAATAGCCATTTCGAAAGGACGAATACCAGAATAATTATTTTCGAAATACCGGAAATCTTGTTGTAGTGGATTATCTTCTGATAAGTCTTCTAAAAGTTTGTAATCAACTTCTAACTGAAAGATTCCGATAATGGATAAAATCACTACAATGCAATAACCAATTACAATTTTCCCTTGATTTCTGATAACAAATAAAAAACTTTTAGAAAGCACTTTATTCCAAAACAGTTCTTTAGGGTTAATGTTTGATATCTTAGGTTTTTTCAATAAAGATAGGGTAGCAGGTAAAAATGTAATGGCAATGATAAATGCGAGAATCACTCCAATTGCAGAATACATTCCAAAATCTTGCATTGGTCTTATCGGAACCATCATTAAGGTAATGAAGCCCACAGCAGTAGTTAATGAAGTGAAAAAAGTGGCTAGACCTACTTCTTTAAATGTGATTTTTATAGCATCTATTTTTTTATTTCCCGAACGCAATTCTTCAATATATCTATTAAGAATGTGAACAGCATCTGACATACCTACAACAAATAATATTGTAGGCAATAGAGTCGACATCACATCTAATGATTTCCCTAAATGTTGCATAATTCCTAATACACCAGTTATTGCAATAAATACAGTAATTAAAGGAATTATTACTCCATAAATAGACTTGAAGCTGATAAATAAAAAGGTGATGATTAGTATAATAGAGATAGATAAAAAGAGAATGAGTTCAAATTTCATTTTGGTTAAATAGGTTTTCTGTCCCCTAATTTTCCCAGCGAAATGAAGTTCTTTAAAATCATATTTAGAAATAAGGCTTTCTATATCAATTAAAAGTTCGTCTGAAGCTTTTTTGGTGATAATTTGAGCGTTATGGACAACGATGCAAATTGATTTATAATCTGATGAGAAGAGCGTTTTAGTGTATTCCTTTGATTTACTTATCCTTATGGAATCATTTTTAAATTTGGAAGGGTCATTAATATGGAGTAAAGGGATTTCAATATATCCAAAAGTGTTTAATATCGGCTGCTTTATATTGGTTGGAGAAATAACCTCTTCAACATGATTTAACTGTTCAAGATCAATTGCAAAACGATTGGCTTTTTGAAGGAATTGGGAGTCAAAAATTCCTTTTTGGTTACCAACAGAAATTAAGATGTAATCATTGTCATTTTCAAAGGTCTCTCGGTATTCTAAAAAGAAATCTAAATCTTCATCATTTTGAGGAAAGAAGTGTTCAAAATCATAATCAAATTCCAACTTAGAACCTAAGAAACCTGTAACACCAGTAAAGATAACAAGGGCAATAATTATTAGTAATGATAGGTGTTTAGACAATCTTTTAATGTTTGGAATTAAGCGTTCCAAACTTACTTAAATTAATCTTTAACCATTTTATTAAAATAGGTTGAAATCTAAAAGTCAGTTTATGATATTTTTTGTTTGAAGTAATTCTTCACTGTTTGGGATAATTGAATATATTTACTTTCAGATTAAATTATTAGAACAAGATTATGATTAAAACACTATCAGAATTTTATTATCATCAATTAGATAATAGACCTAAAAAAGATGCATTTACACAAAAAGAAAATGGAGAATGGGTTTCTCTTTCAATAGCAGATTTTATAATTAAAGCTAAAAAATTTAGTACAGGATTAATCAATCTAGGACTTGAAAAAGGGGATAGAGTAGCTGTTATCTCAAATAATAGAACGGAATGGCATTTAATCGATTTGGCTGTGCAACAACTAGGTATTATTAATGCGCCCTTATATCCAAACATAACAGAAGCTGATTATGAGTATATACTAAATGATAGTGGAGCTAAGGTTGTTTTTGTATCTGACGATGAAATTTTGGCTAAAATTTTAAATATAAAAGCTAAAGTTTCTACGTTAGAACATATCTACACATTTAATCAAATTGACGGACATAAGAACTATACTGAATTATTATGCGAAGAGATTAATGAAGAGCTTATAGAAGCTGCTAAAAAGGAAATAAAAGAAGAAGATGTAGCAACATTAATTTACACTTCAGGTACAACAGGAAATCCTAAAGGAGTAATGCTTACACATCAGAATTTGGTAAGTAATGTCTTGGGATCTGAAGATAGATTACCTTTAGGGGATGATCAGCGATCATTAAGTTTTTTACCATTATGTCATGTTTTTGAACGGATGATAGATTATTTATACATCTACAAAAGTGTTTCTATTTATTATGCAGAATCTATTGAAGCCATTGCTGATAATTTAAAAGAAGTTAAACCTCATATGTTTGGTACTGTGCCTAGACTGCTAGAGAAAGTGTATGATAAAATTGTAGCTAAAGGGTCCGATTTAACAGGAATTAAAAAGAAATTATTCTTTTGGGCATTAGAATTGGGATTAAAATATGATCCACTCGTAAGCGGAGGAGCGATGTACAATTTTCAATTAAAAATTGCGAATAAACTCATATTTAGTAAATGGAGAGAAGCGTTAGGAGGGAATATAGTTGCTCTTGTTTCTGGAGGAGCAGCTTTACAACCTCGTTTAGCGAGAGTTTTTACAGCTGCTCAAATCCCGGTTTTAGAAGGCTATGGATTAACGGAAACATCTCCAGTAATTGGAGTAAATAGTTTATTGCCAGGGGGAACAATGATCGGAACTGTTGGAAAGGTATTAGATAATTTAGATGTTAAGATAGCTGAAGATGGTGAAATTATTGTAAAAGGACCAAGCATAATGAAGGGTTATTACAATAAACCAGAATTAACCAAAGAGGTTATAGATGAGCAAGGTTACTTCCATACAGGAGATATTGGTGAGTTAGTTGATGGCAAATATTTAAAAATTACAGATCGTAAAAAAGAAATTTTCAAGACTTCTGGAGGTAAATATATTGCCCCTCAAGTAATGGAAAATAAATTTAAAGAGTCTCGTTTTATAGAACAGGTAATGGTGGTTGGAGAAGGGGAGAAAATGCCAGCAGCGTTTATTCAACCAGATTTCCTTTATTTAAAAGGTTGGTGTGAAAAGGAAAAGATAGCCTATACCACAAATGAGGAAATAGTGAAAAATGAAAAGGTGTTAGCTCGGTATGAGAAAGAGTTGGAGCTTTTAAATGTAGACTTTTCTAACTTTGAACAAATAAAGAGGTTTGAATTGGTTGGGCAAGTTTGGACTATTGATAAAGGAGAGTTAACACCAACTTTAAAGCTAAAGCGTAAAAATATCTTGTCAAATAATCAAGATTTGTATGATAAGATTTACCGTTAAAAAACTCAGGTTTCTTAATCTAAGAATTGTGTCCTTATTTCATATATTTGCACCCTTAAATTAACATTATGACGAAAATATTATTTTCAATTGTAGTTATTGCTTTATTGAGTTCTTGTGGAGGAAATACGGAAGAAAAAGCATTGAGTACGGATATTATAGATAATCCAACTACAGCCAATGAAGAATTAGATAAAGATAAATTACCTCATTTTGAGTTTGTTGAAAAGGTAAAAGATTTTGGAACGATAACACAAGGAGAAATAGTTTCAACTACTTTTCGATTTAGAAATGTTGGTCAGTCTGATTTGATTATTTCTTCAGCACAAGGAAGTTGTGGTTGTACTGTTCCTGAATGGCCGAAAGAACCAATTAAACCAGGAGAAGAGGGAGTTATTGATGTAAAATTCGATTCTAATGGGAAAAGTGGAATGCAAAATAAAACAATTACATTAGTATCGAATACTATTCCAAATACTATTGTAATTGCATTAAAAGGAGAGGTATTAGCTCCAATCAAACTAAATTTAAAAGTAAAATGAGAGAATTAGGTATTTTATTAATGGCTCCAGCAGAGGGCGGAGAAGATGGTGGAGGAATGATGACTCAAATATTAATGTTTGGAGCTATCTTTTTAGTGTTTTATTTTTTTATGATAAGACCGCAAATGAAAAAACAAAAAGATGCAAAGAAGTTCAAGGAGAGCTTAGTTAACGGAACTAAGATTGTTACTATTGGTGGAATTCATGGTAAAATTCTTGAAGTAAAAGATAACATTGTTGTTATAGAAACTGAAGGGGGAAACAAATTGAGAATAGAGAAATCAGCAATATCTAAAGAATTTGCTGCAGAAGAAATGGAGAAAAAATAACATTAGTGATTTGACTAAACAGCCAAATACGATTCGAAAAATAGTACATAAAGCTTCCTCAAATAGGAAGCTTTATGTTTTTTTATTCTGCTTGGGTTTATCCGTTTTCTTTTGGTTACTAAATGCTCTGAGCAAGAATTTTACTACAGAAGCAGTTTTTAATGTAACCTACATTAATCAACCGAAAAACAAAGTGGTATTAAATGATTTACCAACTCAATTAAAAATCAAAATAAAAGGATTAGGATTTGATTTAATGGCTTATAAATTGCGTTTAAAAAGCTCATCCGTAAATGTTGATTTGTCTAAGCTGAAAGGGTTTAATAGTCAACTGCAAAGTAATACATTAGCTTCAAGTTCGTTTTATTCTTACATATCTAATCAAATGGGTGGACAAATAGAGATTCAGGAAATTTACCCAGATTCCATTCTGTTTTTATTTGACGAACGAAAACAAAAAAAAGTAAAAATTGTACCAAGCACTCAACTTAATTTTAAAAAACAATTTCAACTTTATGGGCAACTATTAGTGAAGCCAGCTATTACATTAGTAAGTGGTCCAGCTTCTATTATCGATACTTTAACGGAGGTTTATACAGAAGAACTTGTACTTAATAATTTATCTGAAACAACAACAGAAAGTGTGAGTTTTAAGGCTGTATATAATCATAAGAAACTAATCTTTAATCCTGATAAAGTAATCATTCATATTCCTGTAGAAAAATTTACAGAAACATCTGTTATGGTAAGTGTGAGATCAATAAATGTTCCTGATAGTATTGAAATTAAAGCCATTCCAAATGAAATTGAATTGAAATTCCTAATTCCACTAAGTAAAATGGCAAGTTTGGGAAGTGCTAAATTTGTGGCAGAAATTGATTATGTTCAGATTAATGATAACTTTAACCATAAGCTAAAGATAGAATTAATAGAGTATCCAGATTACATTCAATCACTTACGTTAAACCCAGGGAAAGTTGAGTATATCCTTAAAAAAAGAAAATAAACCACTACTTGTTGGGTTAACAGGCGGGATAGGTAGTGGAAAATCTACTGTAGCTAAAGTATTCGAATCATTAAGTGTTCCTGTTTTTAATTCTGATACAGTTGCAAAAAGCATTATTAATAATGATGAAGAAGTAATAGCTCAAGTGATTACAACATTTGGAGCTATTTATGAAAATGGAAAACTGAATTCCAATAAAATGGCTGAAGTTGTTTTTAATGATAAAACAGCTCTAAAAAAACTCAACAATATTATTCACCCTAAAGTGGCAGATTATTTTAAACGGTGGGTTGAGGAAAATGCTAGTTCTCCAATTCTTATAAAAGAAGCCGCTATTTTAATTGAGAGTGGAGCTTATCAACAAATGGATAAAATTATTTTAGTAACAGCACCAGAAGAAATTAGAATAGAACGAGTAGTTCAAAGAGATAATGTATCAGAAGACAAAGTGAAAGGTAGAATGCAGGCACAATTATCTGATGAAGAAAAGCTAACCTATGCCGATTTCACGATAGACAATGGTGGAAAGGAATTAATAATTCCTCAAGTTATGGAAATTTACAATCAAATAAAAAAGCCTTAATTATTAATTAAGGCTTTTTAGTTTTATTTTTTAGCTGCAGGTTTTTTCTTCGCTGGAGCTTTTTTAGCTGGAGCTTTTTTTACTGTTTCTTCTTTAGCTGGAGCTTCTTCTTCCTTTGGAGTCGCTTTTTTTACTTTAGCTACAAATGCAGGTT
>JAESUI010000393.1 GCA_016763135.1 Flavobacteriales bacterium | reverse complement strand
GTGTATTCTAAAAACAATAATTTTAAGCTTAAAGGACTAAAAATTCTTACTGAATTAGATGGTTGTAATTATAGCGCTCTTTCTGAAGACAACCAAGACAAAATTTTAGACTTTGTTATTGATTTAATCATTATTGAGGAAAGAGTTAATGACAAATTTGATCCAATAGATTTATTCATTAGGTTAAATTATAAACCATATCCCATTAAAAATAATTCCTTTGAAATGTGGAATTCAATTGTCAATTATGACGTCATTAAGTTGATTAAGACATTGAAAACCAAAACCAAGGAGGACAATTGGTTTTTTGTAAGGGAAACAAAAGATGGTAAGCCTGACAGAATGTTGAACGAAGAATTATTAATTATTCTGTCATATATATGCTATAACCATAAGTACAATCCTTCAGATGAAATTATTGGTTTTTTTCTTCGAAACGATAGAATAACTTGTCGACTAAAAGACAAGAAGGCCATGAATGATTTTCTAATTAATTTGGATGGGAATGAAATATTAAAAAATAATTTCATGTCTTCAATTTCAAAAACAAATGATATGATAGATAGGTTTGGAGAATTGTTCGGTGATGATTTATCAAAAGACAAGATTAACATCTATTTAAATGTTAAAAACAGTAAAACGTTCCGAAGATCATTACAGGACTTCTATCTAATATGGCTTATTTTAGACGATATATCAGACCAGAGTTTTAAACTAAAAGGAGCTCAAATATTAGATGATATCAGGTTGCTACTTTCCAAGTTAAAAAATTCTGATGATGCTACTGTTAATGAAGAATATTTGTCCAACTTCAATGAGAAATTTGACAATCTTAAAATTAAATATGTATAGTAAATTCAGATATCTGTGTGAAATTTTAAGTTATAATGTCAGTTAAATCTGTTAAAGAAATAATATCTGAACGTTACTGATGCTGTTATTCTAACATAATAAATGTGTTTAAGAAAGTCATCTTGACTTATTTTTTTAACATAAGAACAGCACCATCATATTTGTTCCGCTTAATTGTCAATTAAAGAAGATGGCTTAGGTATAAGTATAATTACACAATGATATTTCAGTTATTCAACTCTTTTTTTAACTGGTTTTGTTAATCACTTTTACATTCTCATTTAAAACTCAGGTATGAAGCCAATTGAAATAATAATAGTAGATGACAAAAAAATTATCAGAGATGGGTTAAAAGCCATTTTTTCCAGGTCTGAGAATTTTGTAATTAAGAGTGAAGCCTCAAACGGAAAAGAAGCCATACAATTAATATCCAAGAACAACTATGATGTTGTAATAATGGATATTAACATGCCAGAGATGGATGGTATTGAAACTACCAGAAGAATAAAAAAAAGAAACCAAAAAATTAAAATATTAACCAATTCCTGTCATGTACACTCTCATTATATTTATGAAATGTTAGAAGCGGGAGCTACAGGTTTTATTAAAAAAGGTGATGATATAGATTGTTATAAGGAAGCAATTTGGACCGTTAACAATGGCGGAGTATACTTATCTGAAGACATTAGCAATGAAACTTATGACAAAGTATTTAATGACATTAGGAGCTCTAGGAGAGCAAGTTAAGTTGATATTAACTCATTAAAAAGTGTCAGATAGGTCATGTAAAATCAAGGGGTATTTTTTTAAATTCAGCCCCATCCTATCAATAATTAACTAGAACTTATTCCACTATTAATTGATCAGTTTTAACCGTTTTTCCATTTTGGTTAATGTTATAAAAGTACATTCCAGGTTTAAGTGTATTTATGTTTTGTTGAGCTTTCCCTCAAGTTGCGTTAACTTTTTCTTTAGTAAGAAATTTGATATGCTTGTTTAACGCCAGCATAAAGTGGACTATTCATAAACCCCAATAACAATTTTATTAATGTAATCAAATAGGCTTTCTTTGGTCTCTAATTTCATTTTCTTTCTCATCCTATAGCGTTGTGTTGTTAATGAGTGAGGGTCTACACTCAATATTTGTGCTATCTGCTTGGTATCTAAACCTAGATAGATGAAAGTACAAAGCTTTAGGTCGTATTGTGTTAGAAGCTCATGTTTTTCTTGTAGCTTTCTGTAAAAATCTTTAGTAGTTTCTTGAATGTGGAGTTGTAAAGTTTCCCAATCTTTATCCAATCTTATATCATCATTTAATTGTGATTTAAGCTTGGCAATATCTTTACTCGAATTTTTATTATTATCGATTTTATTCTTTAAACTATCCAATGTTTTTTTTAGACTGAAAACCATTTCTGATTTACTTACCATACGCATCGCATAAGACCTTAATTCGTTCTTATGTATTGATAATTGGTCATGAGATTGAATTTGTGATATTTTCACTGAAACTATAGATGCTATAGTTTCTAAAACCTCTAAATCTTTCTTTTTAAAGAAGTTTTTTTTAGAATGTTCAGAATCAATAACTCCAACTACCTCATTGCCTAATATAATAGGAACCGTAATCTCTGAGAAACGGGGTATGTTATCTATTATGTATCTTGGGTCAACTGAAGTGTCAGCTATTATTTCCGATTTGCCAGTAGCTAGAACAGCACCACAAATACCCTCTCCAATTTTTAGAACTATTGGATTTATTATATCAAATCCCTCTGGATTTTTAAAACCATAAGCAGCTTTTTGTATAAGCTCATTACCTACTCTGAAGTAAACAACACAATCTTCATAATTTAATTTTGCAATAGCATGATTGGTAATTGTCCATAATATTTCATCAATAGTTTTTGCCTTTAGTAACATATTGGAAAATGAATTGATCATTTCCTATTTTTCTATTTTTTCTATCTTTTTAACTATATTATTTTTTTGTGCATAAGAATAATATAGCAAACCAGATATACAAACTAGTAACAGTATACAGATAAAAAACCACTTTTTTACCAGTTGATCTGAGAGATGCTTTTGGTCTAATATTTTTTTTTGATTATTTAAGTCTGCTATTATAAAATGTTTTTGCTTTAGTTCGTAATCCATTTTCAGATCTATCACCTTAGCAATATTTGCACTAGACTCCATAGAGTCCATTGCTTGATCGGCCAATTTATCATAAAAAAAAGCGGAGTCTATGTTGTTTTCATCTATAAAATAGTTAGAGATAATTCTATATACACCAGCCTTCATGATAATATCATTGGTAGCATCATAGTACCCTACACCTAAATATAAGTCTTTAAACGCTTCATCTCTACGGCCTGTTTCGTACTTAATTTGACCTAAATAATATAAACACCTACCTGACCAGAAGTGTTTTTTATGTTCTAAACTTTTATTCAAAGCTATGTTTATATAATATTCTGCTGAATCTAAATCCAAAACCCATGAAGCACCTGTTTTAAGTAAAGCTTCACATTCTCCATTTATATCGTTTATTTCCTCACTTAAAGTAAGAGCTTTTTGCAGGTATTCTCTTGCTAATTCATATTGTTTAGTCCTGATATAAACAGCACCATAGTTTATATATATGTTGACTTCAGTTTTTTTATTTTTAGATACTTTGGCATATTTAAGTGCTAACTCAAGTTGGCTTAATGCTTTAGAAAATTCTGAGGATCTTCGTTCAATTTTCGCTAAATTATTATATACGCTTGCCAAGTAAAACGAATCTTTTTGTTGTTTAAAAAAATCTTGTGCTTTTATTATTAAACTGTAAGCTTTAGGATATTCAGAAAGAAAAAAATATACATCAAATAAAGCTAAATAAATTTTTGCGCTCTCAATTTTGTAACTGCTATTATCTGATAAGGATTTGGCCTGTAATAAATGATTAACCGCTTTACTGGTCTCTGCTCTTTCAAAATAATATTCCCCCAATTTCCTTCTAGTTATAATCTCATCTTTTAAATTATTTTCTCGAATGGCATAATCCAATATAATATTTAATGAATCAACAATGTAATTATTATCAATGCTCTTTGTAACCAATTTCAATTTTTGTAGATCAAAATCTGTGGTATAATTTTTCTCTAAAACTTGTGAAAACACAAAATAGGTACTTAAAAAAAATAAGACTAAACAGAGTAAATGTTTAAGCATAAGTATATATAACAAATAATTAATAAAGCGCTAAAATACTAAAATTCAAATAGATATAGGTTTTTTTATTTATCAATGTCTATATTAGGTCTATCTCAATAATTTTATTTTAATACAGATTGCCATTACTTTTGTAGCCGTACATATATACATATTATGAATTACAATAAATCACTCTTACTTCTACTATTAATTTCATTTTTTTCATTAAGCAATGCTCAAATACCAGATACTTGTTTAATTATAAATGAAATTGCGATAAGACCTTGTTGTGGTTTTTTAGAGCAAAAAACTAGAGAGTATGTTGAATTGTTTAATGTATCATATACAGATACAATAGACATAAATGGTTGGTATATTCAGACTGATTTAAATAACACCCCCACATCTCCCTTATATGGTCAAGATGAAATAATTCCATGGAGCAATAGATTTCCTGGTACACCAAACGATTTATTTCCAGGTCAGATTTACACTAATACAACTAAAATTCCTCCACGTAAATTTGCAGTAATTTTTGCTCCAGCATGGAACACTAGCAATTTCAATCTTTACGATATTGCTGATTCTACCATCGCATTAACTTTAAATAATTTTCTTTACTGGGGTAGCAATAGTTTGTCCTCACCAAATGGGTTACTAAATAATGCTGGTGATTTTGTTTCTTTATTTAATAATAACCCTTCACTTCCTAGTACAACACAAATTGATTCAATTGGCTGGGATGGAACACAACAAGATTTTGGTTATTCTTTACAACGTGATAATGACTGTATTTATCGATTTTATAAGGATGCTTCAGTAAATCCAGCGGTTAGTTACACTGTTGATGCTGACAGTACCTTATTAATGGCTAACTCTCCTGGAACACACAATACATTCGTAAATGACACGGCTAAATTAGTTATCATTATTTCTGAAGACACGGTATGTACAGGTAATAATATTTCATATAGCTTTACAGAGCCTTATAGTTGTACCAGCTTTTCCTATTTATGGAACTTTGGAGACCCAACAAGTGGCTTAGCAGATACAAGTTCAAGTGCTTTACCTAGTCATAGCTATAATATTGTAGGAATTTATACAGTTTCCTTAATTGTTACTTCAGATTGTTTTATAGATACTATTTCTATTAGCATTACAGCTAATCCTACAGCTACTTTTAATCAATCATTGAGTATTTGTTCTGGACAATCAATAACTGTTGGAATTAATACCTATACAGCAACAGGAGTTTACAATGATACACTTGCTTCTGTAGCGGGATGTGATTCTATCCTTACAACAAACCTTACGGTCAGTTCTACCATTGCTTTTAATCAATCACT
>JAESUI010000392.1 GCA_016763135.1 Flavobacteriales bacterium | reverse complement strand
CTTCCCTATAGATTGCCCGTTATTAAAATGCTCAAAAGCCAAGCTATAAAAAAGCGCGACCGGGAGCACTGTAAAATATATTGCCAAGTCTGCAAATCTTCCAAAAATACCAGCGGTAATCCCCCACAAAATCAAACAACCAATAGTTAAAATGACTCCGTCTAGTATAAAAGCATTTATTCTATAAATTAATGGAGAAAGCTCATATTCTACCGTTACATTTTGTGTTGTTGTAATTTCAATCTTGTTCACTTTTTTATTTTAAATCTATTGCCTAAATTGGACACTTCGCAGATAAGTATATGAAAGAATCTGATTTTATTGAACAAAATAAGGAAAAGTGGAAAAACTTTGAAGAAAATCTTATAAAAAAAGATGCCACCCCTCGTGAGGTAAGTAAGCTGTTTGTTCAGATAACAGATGATCTTTCATATGCGCGCACCTTTTATAATAACCGATCAGTAAAACTTTACCTTAATGGTGTTGCCAAGCTTTTGTTTAATGACATCAATAAGACAAAAAAAAACAAGTGGTCTGTTTTTTCTTCTTTTTGGAAAAAAGATTTACCACTGGAGATGTATTCCGCCAGAAGACCAATGCTTATATCATTTATCGTTTTTTGGTCTTGTTTCGCTCTTGGAGTTATTACTAGTATTTATGAGCCTGACTTCGCAGAAACAATACTTGGAAGTGGTTACATAGACATGACCAATGAAAACATTGAGCAAGGGGACGCCATGGCCGTTTATAAAGATGAAGGTGCTTTTGGTATGTTTTTGCGAATATTCGTTAACAACGCTCGAGTAGATTTTCTCACCTTCCTTTCTGGAATTTTCATGTCTATCGGTACATTTTTTATAATGATTTTTAACGGTGTTATGATTGGTGCGTTTCAGTATTTTTTTGTTACTAAAGGGCTGTTTTGGGAATCCTTTTTAACGATTTGGACACATGGTACATTAGAAATTTCTACCATTGTAATTAGTGGTGGTGGTGGCCTAACTTTAGGTAAAGGCTTATTGTTCCCCGGAACACATTCTCGTTTTGAAGCCATGAAAACAAGCGCCAGAAGTGGCTTAAAAATAATAATGGGTGTAATACCTATTACATTTTTTGCTGCATTTATCGAAAGTTATCTTACAAGATATACTGAACTTCCAAGTTTTTTACGATTAGCTTTTATCTTGCTTTCTCTTTCTTTTGTCATAATATATTTTGTATGGTATCCCCGGAGGGTGTTTAAAACAACATCATTGCTGGAGGAGGATGCCAAAGAAGATCTTGTTTACGTTAAAAAAACAATTTTCAACCCCAATAAAATACTTAGTGTTGCCGAGCTATTTTCTGAATCATTACGTGTCTTTTTAAAAAATATAGGGCGTTATGCTTTATTTCTTGTTCCGTGTTCGTTTATCTTTGCTGTTTTAGTTGCTACAGATGATCTCGGTTTGTTTTTTACAACAGATTATTATTATCTCAACTATTCTTTTTCTGATTACTTTAATTATTCTGAACTCCCTGCTTCTGCAATATTTTTAGGTGTTGTGTTTATTTTTTTCTTGACCTTTTCTACGTTGTACACTCAACATAAACTGATCTCACCAGAAAAAAATTTTAAGCTTAAGAACTCTCCTTTTAGTTATTCTGTTACTTCTTATTTATTGTCTGTCCCGATTTTTGTCGGATTAATTGCTATTGGTAGCGGCTGGTTTGTTTTTCTTGCGTTTTTATTATTGCCTGTTTTTATTTTGATGGGAGTTATTAGTGCTAATGAGAACATTAGCTTTTTTGCTGCAGCAGGGCAAACAAGCGGTCTTCTCAACAAAAACTGGATGAAATTTATTGCCCTCATGCTTGCTGTAGCTTTTTTATTCTATTTGTTTTTTAGCTCAGCAAACACAATTCTTAACACCTTTTTTGTTAAGTCTGTTATTGTAGGCGCATTAACAAGTGATGAAAGTGTTTCTTCTAGTATTTCAACAGGTATTTCAGCATTTTTAATTTGCTTTACCTTTTTATCATGCCTCATGCTTATTTCGGCATCATGTTGTGTTTTATATCACACACTTAAAGAGTCTCATACAGCAAAAGATCTTTTGTTTAGAATAAAAAATATTAGTGCAAAAGAATGAGCGCTTTAAGAACATATTTCTGTCTTTTGATTTTTCTTTTATCTTTTTCAGCAATGGCAAAAGAAGAGGGAGGGCTCAGTATAAATAAGTCTTCGTGGGAAGAAGTCAAAGAAGGCGTTGATTATACAGAAACCTATAAAGAGATTGATGTTGAGAAAGAAGAGGGCAGCAACTTTGATGCTCCATCTTTTAATTTTAATTGGAGTGGATTAAAGTATGTTTTTTATGTAATCGTTGTTGGCTTGGTTCTTTTTTTAGTTATTAAAATATTAAGCAACCTTACCAAAAACCCAACAATTAAAAAACAAGATATAAGTATTGAGTCTATAGAAGAAATAGAAGAAAAAATGCACGAAATCGATTTAGACCTCTTACTTGAAGAGGCCCTCCTACAAAAAAACTATCATGTTGCTTTAAGAATAAATTTCTTAATAATAATAAAGACCCTTTCAGAACAGGGAACCATTATTTGGGCAAAAGAAAAAACTAACTGGGAATATTATTCTGAAATAAAAGAAGTAATAATTAAAGATGGATTTAAAAGTGTTATTCTAGCTTTTGAGCCTATTTGGTATGGTGAGCACCTTCTTACAAAGGAGGGCTTTAATAAACTTCAGCCTCTTTTTGATAACTTTAAAAACAAGCTAACGACAAATGAATAAAAACATCGTCATCATATTATTTGTTGCTGTAGTTTTTGGAGGAATTGCGTTGTTATACTACTATACAAAACAATACACTCCAGAGTACAACTGGGAAGAGGTTTATAAGAAAAACAACGATCAACCATATGGATTAAAAGTTTTTTACGATTTACTTGACGATAAAAATGTCGGCATTACTAATATTAAGCGCTCTTTTGAAGAAACGCTTGACACGACAAAAACATCAACCAACTATATTGCCATTGGAGATCACCTATATATCGACTCTTTAAGGGCGATCCACATATTAAAGTACGTTGAAAACGGAAATAATGTTTTTATTGCATCAAATAGTGCTCCTTTAGAAATAACCAGAATGTTACTTCCAAAAACTGACACAATTCATGAGTATGACTATTTCACAGACAGCATTATATCCGTAAACAATAAAAACTACGAAACAAAACTGTCTTTTCATTACCAGCACCTTAAGGATACTTCTCTTTATTATTGGAGCATGTATGGTGAAAACTACATCAAAGACACGCTTTCTCTGTATGGTTTTAAAGAGGTTTCTTTTGTCAAAAACAATGTTGTCTGCTATTCTTTTAAGTGGGGCAAGGGAGAGGTTTTTATTCATTCGATACCGCTCCTGTTTACTAATTACAACTTAGTAACAAAAGATGGTTTTACTAATGTAAATAATATGCTGTCACATCTAAATGATGGACCTATCTATTGGGATGAAATCAGTAATAAACCTTTATTAAACTCAGAATTTGGAGGAGGAAACAACACCCAAAATCCTCTTCAATTTTTATTTTCTCATTATACTTTAAGATGGGGCTGGTATTTATTTTTGATAACCATTCTTATTTACCTCTTGGTTAGAACAAAGCGTGAGCAACGTATTATTCCTCTTTTACAAAAAAACACCAATACAACAATTGCATATACCAAAGCTATAGGAGTTTTATATTTTCAAAAAGGACAACACAAATTAATTGCAAACGAGATGTATTCCTTGTTACTTGCTAACGTAAAAAGCAGGTATAACATTATAATTACCTCCGAAGAAGAACTAATAGATAGCCTTACAGCAAAGTCAGGAATAGAGAAAAACAGCATTACCAATCTTTTTAAACATTTTAGAAAGGTTCGTTATAGCCCTATGGCTAACTCAAAAGATTTAATTAATTTACACTCCGCAGTTGAGTCGTATTATAAAAATTGTAACTAATGGAAAGCGAAGAAAGAAACAAAAAAGAAGGACAAATAGATAAGGCAGTCGAAAATCTAGCCCAAAAAGAAAATAAAACCGAAGTTATTCCTGAAAAAATAAAACAGGAAGAACCTATTATTCCTGCAATCAATCCAGAAATTGACTTTGTTAATGTTGTTTTTGAAAAAACTAAAAATGAAATACAAAAAGTAATTATTGGGAATGACGACCTAATACAGCTTATTTTGGCAGGAATGTTCACTGGTGGTCATATTTTATTAGAAGGCGTTCCTGGTGTTGCAAAAACATTAACGGCAAAACTAATTGCCCAGTGCATGCATATCGGTTTTAAAAGAATACAGTTTACGCCCGATTTAATGCCTTCTGATTTAATCGGTGTCAATATTTTTAATCTTCAAAAATCTGAATTTGTTTTCAAAAAAGGGCCTATTTTTTCTAACCTTATCTTAATTGATGAAATAAATAGATCTCCTGCAAAAACGCAAGCAGCTCTTTTTGAAGCGATGGAAGAAAAGCAAGTTACTGTTGACGGAACAACCTACAAACTAGAGCTTCCTTTCTTCGTTATAGCAACACAAAACCCCATTGAACAAGAGGGAACATACAAGTTGCCCGAAGCACAACTTGATAGATTTTTGTTTAAATTGAAAGTTGGCTACCCAAGCCTTGAGGAAGAAATTAATATTTTAGAACGTTTTAAAAATGATTTTTCTAATGACCACTCTGGAAAAGTAAAAAGTGTTGTTAATGCTGAAGAAATAGCTAAATGCAATAGCATAATAGAACAAATCCATATTAAAACTGAGCTTATTAATTATATCGCTACAATCGTTAATGAAACAAGAAATAATGGAAGTTTGTTTTTAGGAGCCTCACCAAGAGCTTCAATGGCTATTATGAAAACCTCCAAAGCAATTGCCGCTTTAAGGGGTCGAGATTTTGTTACTCCTGATGACATTCAATTTGTCTGTTTTTCCGTGTTAAACCACAGAATTATCTTGTCTCCTGAAAAAGAAATGGAGGGAGTAACTATCGACTCAGTAATTAAAGAGATTATCAAAAAAATTGATGTGCCAAGATAGTTTAAGTGTTTAAAATGAAGCTAATCAAAAGTTTATACCTAACCGACCGCATGTTTTACGTGTTGGGAGGAACTGTTTTCTGTTTTTTTGCTTCATTTTTTTATGAGCCTCTTTTTTATCTTGCTTTAATTGTTTTGTCTTTAACAATTTTACTTTTTATTGCAGATTTCATACTCTTATATACTAAGAAAAACATTATAAACATTGAAAGGTCTGTTTCTGCTGTTTTATCTTTAAGTGATGAAAACAGTATTATTCTTCGTATTAAAAACAATTCTAGTCTAAATATAAAAGTTAAAATTATTGATGAGCTTCCTTATCAATTAAGTGAAAGGGATTTTAACATTAAGATATCTCTAGATAAGCTTGCCAAAGACACTATACAATATAAATTAACACCACTAATTCGCGGGGAGTACTCTTTTGGAAATATTCACACAATGATAAGTTCTGTTATTTTTTTTATTAGAAAAAAAGAAACGGCCTTGGCAGAATTTAAAACAGCTGTTTATCCTTCTATTATTCAAATGAAACAACAAGAGCTTATAGCTCTAAACCACTCATCTTTCACTCAGGGCGACAATAAAATGAAAAAAGTAGGCAAAAGCTATGAGTTTGACCAGATAAAATCCTACGTCCCAGGAGATGATCCGAGAAATATTAATTGGAAAGCAACAAGTCGTTTTAATGTAATTATGACCAACCATTTTGAGGACGAAAGATCTCAGCAGGTTTATTCTATAATTGACAAAAGCCGAACTATGAAAATGCCCTTTGATGGGCTTACCTTAGTTGATTATGCCATTAATTCTTCTTTAGCTTTATCAAACATTATTCTTAAAAAACAAGACAACGCTGGTTTAGTTACTTTTTCTAAGTCCATTGATATTTTTTTAAAAGCTGATAAATCAACGAGGCAACTTAAAAAACTAATGTTCTCACTATATAAAGAAAACTATAATTATTCTGAGGCAAATTATGAACTTCTTTATGCTAAAATAAGGCGATCAATACCCAACAGAAGTTTACTTTTTTTATATACTAACTTTGATAGTATTTATGCATTAGAAAGGGTTGTTCCTATTTTAAGAATGTTAAACAAATACCATCTTTTAATTGTTATGTTTTTTGAAAATACAGAGTTAGAAGATTATTCACAAAACGAAGCAAAAACCGTGTTAGATATTTACCAACAAACTATTGCAAAAAAATTCATTTTAGAAAAAGACCAAATAGTTAAAGAATTAAAAAAACATGGAATACAATCAATAAAATGTAAACCTAACGACCTTTCTTTAAACACCATCAACAAATACTTGGAGCTTAAGTCTATTGGGGCAATATAATCCCTGCAACACTTATTATGCTGTAAATCATTTTTATTTATCTTTTATTTTAGTTACTTTATGGTCACTAAACTTAAAGAAAAATGGAACATTCAGCTATCCCTTGGATTCAAATTCCAGCAAACGACCTAAATCGTGCGGCTAAATTTTATGAAACAATCTTTGATGCTTCTTTTTTTTTCGAAGAACTAAATGCAATACCACATGCTGTTTTTAAAAACAATGGGGGCCAAAAAGAGTTGATACATGGGGCTATTATTGAATTAAAAGATTATAAAAATTCTGGTCAAGGAACAATTTTATTTTTTGATGCTACAGGAAATTTTGAAACAATTATGGAGTTGATTGTTGAGGGTGGTGGAAAAATTATTAAAGAAAAAACACTAATAACTTCCAAAGAAAATAATTCTTCATTTACTATTCCTAATACATATATAGATAATAAACCTGGTTATTATGCACACTTTTTAGATTCAGAAGGAAACAGAATGGGTCTTTATGGAACTAATTAGTCTTTTCTGTTTTTTCCGCTTCTTTTTGTTTTTCCTCTTTGTCTGTATAATAAATTAAAAGTGTTATAAGCATCAGAAGAAACAAGAAAAAATAAAATTTTTTCTGTTTATATACAGGTCGCTTAGTTGCCATTCTGTGTTTATTTAAAATACCTTCAAAGTTTTCATTTTCCTGTATTTCTTTAACAGAAAGCTTTTTCCTATTAATTTTTATAATATTTTTTTCTTCTTCTGACATTCTTTCTTAAAATTACACCATATTTTTCTTCATTTCTTCTAACACACGATATGTTTTAACTTTTGCATTATTTTCAGTAATATTTAGCACCTGAGCAATTTCTTTAAAAGCTCTTTTTTCAAAAAATCTCATCTCTATTAATACTAATTTTTCATCACCAAGTTTACTGAGTGTTTCTATTAGTTTGCATCTTTTTTCCTCATTAAAAAATTCTCCTGATTCTTCTATTATTTCTTTAATGTTTTCTTCATCAATATTAACCGTTCTTTTATTTTTATTTTTTCTATAATGTTGATTTACCTCATTGAGGGCTATTCTGTAAAGCCAGGAAGAAAAAGGATATCCCCTAAATTCATATTTATTTAAATTAATAAGAGCTTTTAAAAAAACTTGAGAAGTGACATCTGCAGCTTCTTCTTTACTCTTCATTCTTTGATAAATAAATCGAAAAATTTGTTCATGATATTTTTTATAAATAGGAGCAAAATAGTTGCTATTTTTTTTAGCAAGTTCAATTAAATCTTTTTCTGATTTAACTTTTATATTTTTCTGATTAATTGACATAAAAAATGCGTTCTACTCTTATAGAACGCATAAATATAAAAAAGTAACAGTATTAATTTTTAACAATTAATTTTTTTAACTCTATCAGCATGCCTTCCCCCTTCAAATTCTGTCTTTAAAAATATATCTATACATTTTAAAGCAAGCTCTTCACTTATGTATCTAGCGGGCAATGCTATTATATTTGCATCATTATGTAATCTTGCCATTTCTGCAATATCCTCTCTCCAACATAAAGCAGATCTTATTTCTTGATGTTTATTTGCAGTCATATTAATTCCATTTCCGCTTCCGCAAATTAAAATTCCTAAATCTGCATTCTTATTTTCTACAGAAGAAGCAACAGGATGTGCATAATCTGGGTAATCTGCTCTATCATCAGAAAAAGGACCAAAATCTTCAAACTTGATTCCACTATTTGTAAGGTATTCTTTTACTTTTTCTTTCAAATCAAAACCAGCATGGTCACTTCCTATAGCTATTTTTTTTATGTCCATTTTATTATGTTTTTAGTTATAAACAGTCTTTTTTGTCTTTTTTATTAAAGTGCTGAAAATTAACCCTCTAAAATTAACAATAAACCTGTTGAAGAGAATTAAGTTTTGTTATAAAATTTAAAATAAAAAATAGGATATGTGGTTTTTAAAAACAACGTCTTTTATCCTTTTAATAAACAAGTTAAGTTAGCTT
>JAESUI010000391.1 GCA_016763135.1 Flavobacteriales bacterium | reverse complement strand
TAAAGACAGCCTTTTTACATTTACGGTAAACCCTATTTTAGGATATAAATATGGAGTTAATGAACAAGGTTCGTATTCTCATCGATATAGTGGTGGAGAGTTTTATGGTTACATTGGAGAGCATTTTGGGTTTTCGGCAAGCCTTAGAGATAATGGAGTTTCTGAAATATTAACTGCACCCAATCATTTAACCATTGAGCAAGGAGCGAATTTTAAGATAAATCAAGGACAAACAGGAGGGAGAAGTGATTATAGTGAAATGATAGGAGCAGTTCATTACTCCTGGAAATGGGGTAGGATAGGACTGGTTAAGGACAATTTTACTTGGGGAGATAACTACCATGGCGCAAATATTCATTCCAATAAGGCTCCATCTGTTGGGTATCTTGATTTTAATGTTAAACCTGTAAAATGGTTCGAATTGAATTATACACATTCATGGTTGGTTTCTGAAATTTTGGATAGTTCTCGTTCATTTTTGATAGACAATCAAAAACGTCAAATCTTCACCAATAAAAATTTAGCAGCAAACCTTTTTACAATTAAACCTTTTAAGAAATTACATTTTTCGATAGGAAACTCTATTGTTTATGCTGATGATGGAGTAAAACCATTCTACTTAATTCCAATTATGTTCTATAAATCTGTAGATCATACAAACAACGGTGCAGGAAGTAATGCCTTAGGGCAAAATGCACAAATGTTCATGAATATTAGTTCAAGGCAGATAAAACACCTTCATCTCTATACCTCTATTTTTGTTGATGAAATAAGTATAGGGAACATGAGGGATAAAGATAAAAGCTCCAATATTTATAGTGCTAAATTTGGTTTTAAGTTGGATAATTTTTTAATCAATAATTATTACCTAATCGCTGAATATACACGTACTAATCCATGGACTTATCGTCATCAAATAGAATCAACCACTTATGAATCGAATCAATATGTTCTTGGCCACTATTTAGGAGAAAATGCCGAAGAAATTTATCTGGAAGGAGGAATTAGAGTCTTAAGAGGTTTGAAGGCTCCACTGGCATATACTAGAGCCCTAAAAGGTAAAGAACACGTTTATGAATTGATAGCTGGAGAAGGTAATGTGAAAGGATTGCCATTTCTAGAATCGATAGCCTGGGAAAACCAAACGATAGAAGGAGCAATTCGATACGAAATAATTAATGATGGTTATATATACCTGAAGGTAAAACTTAGTGACATTAAAGGAGATGTAAATTATACTCCTGAAATGTTTTATGGTAATCAAACGACAATTATAGGTGGAATTAACTTTGGGTTTTAGTCTTGAATTCTTGACTATTTCATTAGGTATTGCATTTCAAAAAGCAAGAGCTGTGTTTCGAATAACTTTAACCTAAGCTCTAATAGTTCATCACTTTTACTTTTTTTAAGTCGTCTTTTCTTTCCAAGTAGTTTTTTCTTTATATCACCAGAGTTGTCAGATGTAGATTCATCATCACTGTAAGCATCCTTTATTGCTGTTTTCTTTTTACGTTTTTTTGGAGCATCAGCAGATGTTCTGTTAAAATTATAAGTAATTCCAATTCCAATGTAGTCGTACTTATCTTTAGCTGTCCAATCTCTTTCAAAAGCATCCAAGCGGTCAGTAAAAGTAGCACTTTGAGTAAAGTCTAAATGGAAGTCCATTTTATGGTTGTATCGGTATATAAGCGTAACTCCATAAGGGATAGTCCAAGTCCTTGCTTTTGCAGTTTTATCACTTAATGTTTTTTGCGCTAATCCTTGACTGTTTTCAACTTCAATATAACCTTCATAGTCTTTTGTGTTTAGCGTTTCAGTGTCAAACAATTGTGTTCTATACCACATTGATCCAACACCTATGTGTGAGTATAGTTTAAATCGGCCATCTTTATTCTTCTTAAATAGCGCATCACTTAGCAGGTATCTTACTTGTAAAGAGACATCATAAAAACGATTACGAAAAGATTTAACAGATGAATTTTTACCAGTCTTTCTTGTTCCCTCTAGACTTCCTCTCTGATAATTGAATTTAGCACCCAATCCCCATTTAATATCTCGTGCAATGGAAAATTTAAAAGCACCTGTAACGTGATCTCCAAATTGACTTGGGCGAGGAAAAAGATTGTAGGCAGCAATGTCACCAAAGTAGACATTCATTCCTGCCGAAAGACTTATTGAAGCTCCATCGAAAATAGGGCCGAAATTTTTATCATCTCCTCCCTCATTATCTTCATCTTCTGTTGTGGATGTTTCTTTTGCTGATTTTTTAGTCTCTTTAGCTAAAGCTGCTTTTTCTTTTTTTTCTTTTTTTGCCAAGGCAGCCTTTTCCTTTTTATCTTCTTTTGTTATAGAAGATTTTTCCTTTTTTTCTTTCCCGCTTTCTTGTGCATACGAAAAATTGATGCAAAAAATTAGTAAGAAAATAGATATTAAAAGTCCCTTTAGCTTCATGTTTGACATGTTGTAATTGACAAATATCGACTTTTAATGGTAGAAAACCAAATTTACATAGTTCGTATATAGTCTGTTATATTGGTGTTATCTTGCAACTTTGTTAGTATTTTTGGTAGATGTTAAATTTTTTCAAAATTTTAATCCCTTTTAGTTTCTTATTTTTAAGTTTAAGCACAACTTCTCGTGCCCAAAAAATAGATTTAAAAGACTATGAAAACCAAGCCAAAGCCTATGCTATAATGTCTGCACAATATAGTAAGGATGCTTATTATTACTCAAAGAAAAACTATTTTTCAACGTCTTTAAAGGAGATTAAACAAAATTGCGATACAGGTTTAGTTTGTGCTCAAATTGCAATTGAATATGCGGATAGTGCTATTATTTTAGCTTATGATACTTGTAAATATGCTAAAACAATAATGTTATCAGCAAAAGAATATCAACAGCTTGGAATTATTAGCTTTAAGTTGATGAAAAAAGATAATAATCTCAATCAAATACATGAGTTATCTAGAGGAGTTGTATATGATATGGGGAATGCTATTGCAGATGCTTATAGGGCTTCTATGTTCCTTGATGGTGAAAAAGTAACTACCAAAAGTATAAAAGAAAGTAAGCGAGAAATAACTCGTTTAGAGTCAGATGAATTTTCATACATGACGATTAAAGAGTTATACGGTAAAAGGCTGGCCGAGATCGACTCTGAAATCATTTTACTTGAGGCAGAAGCAAAAAAGAGTAAAGGTGAGAAATTAGCAGAAATAAATAATGCAATAACGCAATTAAGAACAGAGGAAAAAGAATGTTTTCAGAAGATGAAAAATAGTGAAGATAGGTTAATAAGTGTGAAAAATGACTTGAGCGAAGAAATGTTGAAAATCGTTAACAAAGATATTTTTACCACTGAGAAAGAAGGTTTTTATAATGAAAATATTCCAGTCCCATCAGATGTTGAAGTGCCTAAAGGATTGGTTTATAAGGTTCAAATAGGATTCTTTAAAAGCCAATTACCCCCAGAGCATTTTCAAGGAATATTTCCACTTTCATCTCAAAAAGTAGATGATGTCTACTATCGTTATGTTGCAGGGAACTTTGCTAAATATGAAGATGTAAAAGCAGCAAAGATTGCTATTTCAGAAAAAGGGTATTCAGATTCTTTTATTGTTGCCTATATAGATGGAAATAAAGTGTCAATTAGTGAAGCATTAGAAAAAGAAAAAGTAAACAATTAATTGTTTTTTTCTTTATTCCTCTTCTACTGTTACCCACTTCACACTACTAATCAGAATTAAGTTAGTATTTGGCATTGCATTAGTTCCTTTTATTCCAAAAACTAAATCAATGTCTTGCATATACCTGTTTGTAAAACTTGTAAGAGGTATACTAATTTCTTTAAAGGAGTTAGTGTCTAATGAAGAAGAGCTTAAGACCACTGGATCACTTTGAAGAAAAGTAGAACAGTTTATGCCACCTGAATTTAAATGATTACCGTGTATGAAAATATCAAAATTATTGATAGAAGCATCAGGGTGTAATTTAGCATTAAAAATTAAGTAGCCATTTTTAAAATCATTAGCATTTTTCTTGTTCAGAAGCTGTATAATTAATTCGTAATTCCCTGATGCATCACTATTTATTAATAAATAAGTGTCACCAGTAATAAGAGTATCTGCAGGAACATATGTTGTGTCAGGCGGGTTTGTAGTGATTATAGTATCTGGTGCAACAAAGGTAGTATCGGGATTTAAAAAAACAGTAAAAGTATCAGTAAAACAGCTTTTAACAATAAAAGTACCAGTT
The DNA here is from genome assembly GCA_016763135.1 of Flavobacteriales bacterium. Classification (GTDB taxonomy): domain Bacteria; phylum Bacteroidota; class Bacteroidia; order Flavobacteriales_E; family Vicingaceae. The sequence continues at coordinate 18,669 of JAESUI010000391.1, read as the reverse complement.
ATCTCATCTCCCCAAAATCCAACATCACCATTCTCCCATATGGTAAATGATGAATCTAAATATTCACATGAACCATCATCAATCTTCGCTAAGCTACTAAAATTAAGAGCTTTAATATCAGTACATCCTTCTCTTTCCTCTGTTTTACTACATGAGAAAAGAATGAACGATCCAATCGCTAAAAAACTAATATATTTAAAAAATGACTTCATAATTTTGGTTAACGTAAGTATATAGAAAATAAATTATAATAACCGACAACCAAAGATACAAAATTTTTTAAAGAAAACTAAATAAAAAAATATCGAAACTAAAGACTTTAATAGTGATATGTTGAGTCTTTTGTTTAAATCTGCTTAACGGAACTTATATTAATTAGTTGTTTTTTTCCTTTTAATTTAATTTCTCCTAAGGTTTTGTATTCGTATTGATTAGAATTCTTTAGTAGGGATAGTGTGTCTTCAGAAACTAAAAAATCAACATTATATTCATTACACATGGATTGAATTCGAGCTGTTGTATTAAGAATATCTCCAGAATAAATAATATCTTTTTTAATAATGCCAATTTCTCCTGCCATTACATTTCCATGATGCAAACCTGCTTTAAAAGTTGGTTTAATTGCATACTTGTTGTTGTAATACTCTTCTAGATCAATAAGTTTTTCTCTAATTTGATAAAAGCAATTTATACAGTTGGCGTTTCTTAGTCCCCTTTTTAGTGGCCAAGAAATCACAATTTCATCACCTACATATTGATAAATTTCACCTTCAGTATTTAAAATAGGCTCGGTTAAATGAGAAAACAAATCCCTTAATAATCTAAAATATTTTTCATTGCCCAATTGTTCAGCAATAGTTGTAGATGATTTCATATCCAAAAACATGAATATTCTAGATTCAACTTTTGGGTGAAAATATTTTCCATATAGAAATTTTCTAAGAATACCAGGGCCAAATTTATCATTAACTTGGAGCATAAATAAAGTAAGCAATGTTACTGTTCCCCATAAAAAGTAATTTGCAAGCCCATAAAATGAGGTCAACATTTCTAATATCAAATCGATCATATTTTGAAAGGTTGCAGTTTCTCCTAATGCAATTTTTGCTCTTATTGTTATAAATATCATTAATAAAAGAACGAACATAAGTGTAAATGAATAGGCTGTTGTTATTAGAGCATACCTAAAAGATTTTTTTCTAAAAACTTTACTATTTATACTTACCAAAAAGGTTCCGCCTATTATTCCTCCAACAAAACTTATGGAAGACCACAAAATAAGCTGAACGTTAAAATTGTATATAGGTGAAGGCCCTAAACTAAAGTTAGGAGAAGACAGCAGCGCTTTATTATATAAGGTTAAAAATATACCTATCAATGTCCATGACACAGTAATAATAACTACGCTTTTTATATTCATTTTTGTTTGTGGAGAGAATCCCATACATTTCAAATGTAGTCATTCTCTAATATTCTGTTTTGGAATGCGTAAGGTCTTGTTTTAGACAAATCTTAATAAATTATGGGAATATACTTGTGATAGTAATGGAATCCCTCACTTTTAAGCTAAGTTTTAGATAAAACGAGCAATAATTACAGTTCTACTTAGTAATTTTGATTTAAAACAGGTAAGACATGAAAGTAATACAAGCTAATGATTTGAATAAGACCGGGCTGCCATTGCAGTTCTCTATAAGCTTTCATAAGGTATTTTCAATGTATGAAAAATATGCGAGTAATGAATTTAAGGATCACCCTTTTCATAAATCCGCTAAAATAATACTTCATAAATTAGAAAGCACACCAGAATTGGTAGATGGTTTTTCTGATTTTACGTTATTGGAAAAATATGAGGATAATATTGAATTATTATTAAAACCATTATTTCCAGAATCACTGATGTCAAATGAGATTAAATCGGCTAGTATTCCCTTTTCTTTTACTTCGTTTATGTTTACCACTCGATTTGAAAAGATTATAGAAGATGCAGGAGAAGACTATGAGTTACGAATAAGGAATTTTGATGACGACAATTTTTATATTCATGCATGTGTTATGATTTTGGCAATGGTTTATGGTTCTTCTATAGATTTAAAAAGGCCTTTCTTTTTTGATATTCCTGACAAGAATGGAGAGCTGAAAAATTATAGGGTTGCTTTTAATGCCGACATGGGTGAAATTATACCGACTAAAAATGCACCTAAAATTACAGAAGACGACATTAAAATGCTGTTAGATAATTTTGATAATATAGCCATTTGGAAAGAGAAATTCCCATTAGATAGTTATATTTTTAAAGGTTTTGCCATTGCAAACCTGTTCGATGTTACAACAGATGAAATAATATCTGCAATAAGAAATGACTTGTTGAGAAGTGATGAAAATTTAACAGAAGATTTACGAAAGAATCTTAGTAGGTTTTACAACATAAAAGATTTAGAGTTAGGATTTTCTGTATTTGAAACATCTAAAGATGGCGCAGTTGATTCTACCATGAAAAAATCTGATAGTTTAATTTTTGATAGAGAACATGAATTATGCTGCCATTCATTTTTTTGCGAAGGGATTTTGAAAAATGTAATTGAAGAAAGAAAATCAGTAGCTATTTCTGATGTAGAAAAATACGGTAAACTCACTAAGAAAAATTCGTTTTATAAAAAGTTAAAAGCAAAAGGAATAAAAAGTATAATGCTTATACCTATTGCTACAAAAAATAGTGATAGCTTAACATTGATAGAAATTGCATCACCTAGGCCTTTTGAATTAAATTCCATTAATATGCATAAATTAACGGATATTATCCCTGTTTTTGAGTCAGCAGTTGATAGGAAACACAAAGAGCACCAAAATATTTTAGAAGCAATTATTCAAGAAAATTATACTTCCATTCATTCATCAGTTAAATGGCGTTTTGATGAGGCTGCTGAAAAGTATCACCAATCAATAAGCAATAAAGAAGAAAATGTAAAATTAGATGAAATTGTTTTCGAACAAGTATATCCATTGTATGGACAATGTGATATAAAAGGTTCATCTCTTGCTAGAAATAAAGCGATTAAAGAAGATTTAACCTTGCAATTAGCACTTGCCATAGATGTATTAAAAGAAGCGCTTAAAAGTGAGTCATTGCCAATATATGATGAGTTAATGTTTAGAGTGGATGAATATTATAATGGTATTAGTAAAGGACTCAAGGCTGGAGACGAAGTAGAGATACTTGATTTTCTGAAACGAGATATTTATCCAGTGTTTAGCCATATTAAAGAGATTAATGAAGATTTGTCTGAGGTAATAAACATTTATGAATCTCGATTGGATAAAGAATTGCACGCGGTATATGATAAGCGAAAAGATTACGAAAATAGTGTCACCATATTAAACGATAGGTTGGCAAACTTTCTTGATGAGAAACAAGAAGAAGCACAAAAAATGTTCCCTCATTATTTTGAACGATACAAAACAGATGGTATAGAGCACAATATGTACATTGGTCAATCTCTTGTAAAAAGGGAAAAGTTTGAAAATTTGTACTTATATAACCTTAGGTTATGGCAATTACAAATGATGTACGAGATGGAAAATGTTGCTTTTTCTGCTATATCAGATATGGAAAATCCTTTAAGAATTGCATCATTGATATTAGTACATAGTAATTCTTTAGCCATAAAATTTAGAATGGATGAAAAACAGTTTGATGTTGATGGGGCTTATAATATTCGTTATGAGATTATTAAAAAACGAATTGATAAAGCACATATTTATGGAACAGATGAAAGGTTAACTGTGCCAGGTAAAATAGCAATTGTATACTCTCAAGATAAAGATGCTTTAGAATATTTAAAGTACATTAGATTTTTACAATCTAAAAATCTATTTGGAAAAGTAGAAAAGTTAGAGTTAGAAGATTTGCAAGGAGTTTCTGGGTTAAAAGCATTAAGAGTTGAGGTGATTTATAAAGATAATTACTCTGAAAAATCGGCAATTACTATTGATGAATTGATAAAAGAAATTCAAGGATAGTATTAAAAAGAGAAATATGAATCAGAAAAGTCAAATTCTTAAAAAAGTAGATGGTTACGTATTTGAGTTATTTAAAACTGCAAATACAGATAAACTACTTTACCACAATTACAAGCATACTTATGATGTAGCAGAAGCTTGTGAAGAAATTGGAGTAGCATCTGAATTAGAAAAGGATGAGCTTGAGATTTTATTATTGGCTGCTTGGTTTCATGATGTAGGTTATTTAGAATCATTTGAAGGACATGAAGAGTTAGGGATTAAAAAAGCTACTGATTTTTTAACTAAAGAAAATTACCCAAAAGAAAAGATCGCAATTATAGCCGATTGCATTATGGCTACCAAAATGGGTGTTGAACCTACTTCATTGCTGCAGGAGATTATTTGTGATGCTGATATGAAAGGATTAAGTAGTAGTAACTATTCAGATCGATCACAATTGCTAAGAGAAGAATGTCTTTTTTATAAAGGGAAATGTATGGTGGGGCCTGAATGGCTGGAACAAGAAATAGAATTTTTATCTAGCCATAACTATTATACTAAATATGCATTATTGAACTATGAAGAGAATAAGTTAAAAAACATATTAAAACGTAAATCAGATTTAACTAAAAAATCAGCTAAATCAGGTGGTGATTCTAAAAAATTAAAATTAAAAGAAAAGGAGCTAAAGTTCAAGATAGAAAAATCTGAAATTCCTGAAAAGGGAATTGAAACGATGTTTCGGACAGCTTTAAAAAACCATATGGAACTTAGTGCTATTGCTGATAATAAAGCAAATATAATGTTGAGTATTAATGCCCTTATTTTATCAATTATTATTTCATCATTATTTTCAAAATTTGATAAACATCCAGAGTTAATGATTCCTTCTATTTTTATGTTAGTGGTTTGTTTAGCAACAATAGTTATGGCAACACTTTCTACAAAACCTAAAGTGACTGCCGGAAAATTTTCTACTGAAGATGTTAAGAAAAGAAAAGCTAACCTTTTGTTTTTTGGAAATTTCCATAAAATGGAATTAAAAGATTATGAGTGGGGAATGAAAGAAATTATGAAGGACAAAGAATATCTGTATAGCTCATTAATTAGAGATTTACATTCGCTAGGAGTTGTATTGGCAAAAAAGTATACCTACTTAAGATTGTGCTACATAATATTTATGTATGGAATGATAATCTCAGTGTTAATTTTTGGAATTTCTATGTTGGGTCTGATACAATATTAGTAGCATCACTTTCTAATACTGTAGTTAATTTATCAAGTGCCTTATTTAAGGATGAACCAAGAATTTTTTTAAATATTAGGTTGTTGAATGATGAAGGTTTAAAATGAATCTCAATTAATAGTAAGCATGACTCAGGTGAAATTTCTTTAACTGTAAAAACGTGTTGAGAAGCAGGAAATATGCCAGAAGCCTCAACAGATTCAGCATAAATAAAATTATCCTCAGAGGTATCATTCATTATAGATTCAATATGCAAAGTGTTTATAGAAGTAATGCAATCATGCTGGGTACCTACTCTCTCAATTTTTTCTTTATCAAAAACAACTTCCTTAACACCAACAACCCATTCGTGCTTCCGCTCCAAACTGCTTACTAAATTAAATACAGCTAATTTATCATAGTTAAATTCTCGTTCAATAATCAATTGAACTGGAGTATTGATGGACTTTTTTCGAGGTTCTATTTCAGGAACCTCACTTAAAAGGGGGGTCAGTTTTTCATAATGATAATTAGCCTTTCCAATATCTTGGTTCTCAGAATAACTTTCTTGTAATTTAAACCATTCTGGTAAAATTGAGTGTTCAGCTTCGCTAATCGAATTTTCAGAAATTAGTATATATTCATTTTCAGAAATATTGTTTTTCATTAATTTATGAGCTGTGGTAACATCAGCTCCCATCAATTGAAAATGACCCAATATGTTTCGCTCAATTACTTCTCCATAATGAACAATAAATTTTAATGTCAATTCGGGTGTATTGGAACAAGAACCACAATTGCAGATCCTATCTCTTTCGTATCGTTTAATGTGTTCATGAAAAGCTAGAAACATTTTTTTGCACTGCTCGTAGATTTCATTTAGGGTGGGTCTAGAGTTAGTATGTTTGTAAAATAAAACGGCATCACCCTCAATTTCAGCAACCTTTAACCCTATTGAGTTGTTTTTAATGATTATTTCCAGTAATTCCGAAATAATATGAACTCCATGAATGATTTCAGTTTCATTAATGAATTTAGTAAACCCGCTGATGTCAGGGATAAGTAAAAGAGATTTTTTTAATATGCTATTTGATTCCAAATTGCTAATTTTAAGAATTCAAAAATACAAATTTTGTAAAATACCGTTTGTCAAATATTTACCATGATTGAGTTTAAAAAATGAAAAAGTACTATAACAGAGAAATAAGCTGGTTATCTTTTAACTACAGAGTGTTACAAGAGGCAATTAATAAAGAAGTTCCCTTAATTGAGCGATTACGGTTTTTGGCAATTTACTCATCAAATTTAGATGAATTTTATAGGGTAAGGGTTGCATCTTACATTCATATATTACAATTACAAAAAAAACAAGGATTAGAACAAGACCTAAGTATAAAGAAGTTATTAAAAAAAATAAAGAGAATAGTTCATAAACAACAAGTAGAGTTTGGTAAAATATTTAGAGAAGAATTGATTCCTTTATTAAGTAAAGAATCCATTTTTTTAGTAGATCAAGAACATATAACTAAAGATCAATATCAGTTTTTGAAAGCCTATTTTGATGATAATATTTTACCTCATATAAAAGTTAAAGACCTTAATAAAAAGAAAAGTACTTTTTTGAAAAATAAAGGAGAATACTTAACGGTGGAAGCCATCGATAATAAAACAGCAGAGAAATCTTATTACTTAATAAATATTCCTACAGATAAAACAGATCGGTTTATTATTTTACCTAGTAAAAAAGACACTCAAGTAATTATTCAGGTTTCTGATGTAATGCGATTGTTTATAGGTAAAATATTTTCTAACATTTCAATATCACAATGTTTTAGTGTAAAATTAACACGAGATGCTGAACTTTATTTAGAAGAAGAAATTGCTGAAACAATTGAGGAAAGAATCTCTTCAAGTTTACATAAAAGAGATATAGGAGACCCTTCTAGGTTTTTATATGATGAGCAAATGCCTAAAGAAATGCTTAAGGTATTTAGAAAGAAGTTAGGCATTAAAAAAAATGAATTAATACCAGGTGGACGATACCATAATTTCAATGATTTTTTCGGATTGCCTATTAAGGCTCATGATAATATGATGTATGAGCACTTTGATACATTAAATTCTTCTATACTTAAAAATTATAACAGTTATTTTGATGCGATTAGCAAAAAAGACGTTATGCTTCACTTTCCTTATCAAAATTACGATCATGTATTAGAGTTTATAGAAGAGGCGGCCATTGATCCTTTGGTAGAAGAAACTTACATTACCTTATATCGTGTTGCAAAAGAATCGAGAGTATGTAAAGCCATGATTAATGCAGTAAAAAAAGGCAAGAAAGTGACTGTTTTTAATGAAGTAAAGGCTCGGTTTGATGAGGAATTAAATATGGAGTGGGGAGAAAAAATGAAAGCTGCAGGAGTAAATGTATTGTATAGTTTTGATGAAATTAAGGTGCATTCTAAAATATGTTTAATCAAAAGAAGAGAGGGCAAAAAACTAGCTCGATATGCTTATTTTGGAACAGGTAACTTTAATGAAGCAACAGCTAAAATTTATTGTGATCATGCGCTTTTAACCAAAAATGAAGACCTTACAAAAGAACTTGAAAATGTGTTTGACTTCTTAATTGGAAAAAATAAGGCTCTAAAGTTCAAACATTTATTGGTTGCTCCTTTTACAATGAGGAATCAATTTGAAGCAATGATTGACGATGAAATTAGGCATGTAAGAGAAGGGAATGTTGGTAAGATGGTTTTAAAAATGAATAGCTTAGAAGATAAGCAAATGATTAATAAACTGTACGAAGCAAGTAACGCAGGAGTTAAGATTACCATTATTGTTAGAGGGATTTGTTGTTTAATTCCTGGAGTAGAGGAAATGAGTATGAATATAAAGGTAATTAGTATTATTGATCGCTATTTAGAGCATGGAAGAATTTATATTTTTAATAACAATGGGAATGAAAAAATGTTCCTTGCCTCAGCTGATTGGATGAAAAGAAATTTAAGCCGTAGGGTAGAGGTTGGTTTTCCAATTTTGGATAAAGACTTGAAAGCTGAGATTAAAAAATTAATTAACTTACAGCTAAAGGATAATGTAAAAGCAAGGAGATTAAATAAAACACAGAGTAATCCGTATAAAACATCTACCGCTAAAACTAAAGTAAGAGCTCAGTATGATTTTTATAATTACTTAAAAATGAAGTGATTAATCTAATTTTAAGGTTAAGCTTAGCCCTGTTGCCCCATTATAATTAAACGGGTTCATTGATAATTTTGAGTCGCCATTCCTTTTCTTATGTAAGTGTGGAACCAACCATCCTATCGCTCCACCAACAACAAAACCAGTGATAACATCAGTATTAAAATGCTTACCTCCTTTTACTCTAAAATAGCCAGTAACAGCTGGTAAAGCTATTGCAAATGACCAGATTCCAATTTTGGTTCCCATCCTCATATTAGGATGGTAATCAGTGATAACTTTTGCCATAAAAAAGGAAAACCCTGCAGTTTGAGCTGTATGCCCTGAAAAGAAAGATAACCTACTTGTTTTATCAGTTCTTAATTCATCAGAAAATGTAGCATTGTATGCTAAAGGTCGTGTTCTATTAAATGTATATTTTGCATTTAATGTTAATGTGCTAGTTATTGAAAATACTTCCGCCCCCATTATAAGTAAAGGAAAAAAATCTTTTTTAGTATGATGATTAGATAAGAAATAAAATGGTAGCAGAGCCCCACTCAATAATGTATAATTACTATACTTTCTTGCTGAAGCAGAATTATTGTAAATAGCACCTCTATCAAAACTATTAATTTTAGTAGGGTTTAATGAATTTAATTCTTCAGCAGTAAATGGAGTCTCTTCATTTTTATCTCTCAAGATTAATCCTGTACCTAATAATCCTAAGCTGGCAGCAAAATATGGAATCTCATTCTTAAAATTGATGGTGTATGGACTGCCATTTTGGTGTTCTCCATGAAGGCAGTACTTACAGTTTTGTTGATTATAATGGGTGCCAGTATCTTCCTGAGCAATTGTCGGGTATACAATTCCAAATAAACAAACGCTTGTGACAATATATTTTATATTATTTAACATATTAACAATACTAAGTTAACTCTCTTTTGGTTGAATTATTACTTTTTGAAATAAGAGTTTACCTATTCCATCAACAATTCCATAGGTTTCCATATGAACTGAACCATTTTTCATATAACTCAATTTAAAGAAACCTTTTCGTTCTGATGTGAAATTGGGCAACTTCATTTTTTTAGCATAACTCGTTTTACTTCCTGAACCACTTACAATAAAGTGTTGATTGTTTTTAAAGAAATACTCTAAGTTATGTTCATGGCCTGCAGCATAAACCAAATTATCATACCCATTAAATACTTCATTAAGCTGTCTAATCATGTACTTATATTTTGGATGTGCTAGATCTTGAATATTTCCAATAGTGCTTCTATAAAAAGGATAAATAGAGCCTATGATTGGTAAAGGAATAAATAGGTTTTTATAGAAATTGGTCAGCGGGAAAATATGGTTTTTTAATGAGTAATAACCACCATGATCTCCCCTGCTCATTAAAGGATGATGTCCAACAACAATAATGTTTTTATTTTTATTTTTTGCTAAAATTTTTTTTAAATTTTTAATAACATCAGCTGTACTTGCTTCCTTACAATCACTTCTTTTTAAAGGAGGTTTCTCATGTTGATGCAACCACCATTGGGTATCGATTGCAATTAAAACCAAGTTATGGGTAACATTAATTTGTACAGGTCCAGGACAACCATTACTTGGTATAAAAGAATCTCCTTTATCTAATTTTTTTTCAATAATATTTTCTTCGTTTAAGAGATGACTTAATCCATTTTTTTTGCCTCTATTCCAATCATGGTTTCCAGGGATGTAATATGTAGTTGCTCTACTTTTTTTCAATTGGTTTAATTGGTATGAGATGATTTTTTCTGCTGATTCTCTCCCCGTTTCATTTTCGCTTGGCATCCCTCCTGGATAAATATTATCTCCTAAAAACACTATCGTACTTTTAGTTTCAACAGGTTTAACCTGTTTTAATAACAAATCAAACACTTCTGAAGTTTTACTTTTTGGTTCTCCTGCATCTCCAATCAAAAAAACGGTGTGCTCAACAGAATCTAATGATTGTATTGTCTGAGCTCTTATAGTAGAGGTTAAAGCAAAAAATAGGCAAGTATAAATTATATGTATAGACTTATTGTTCAAATCAATTAAAAGCTTTCCCTAAACTAAATAAAAATAAATTGCTTTCCTCTTCAGAGTGAGCAATTGAAAGATTAAAGGTAAAGCTTTCATTTAGCAACACCCAATAAATTCCACCTCCAAAACCATTATGCCATTTATCATAGATATCAAAATCTGAATAAATTCTTCCTGTATCGTAAAATCCTATTACACCAAATTTTATTGGAACAAAAGCCGAAGAGAAATTAGCTAATTGTATTCTCAATTCTGTATTTACAAACACGGTTGAATTTCCTGTAAAACGATTCTTTTTAAACCCTCTTAAATTATTACCATTACCTAAATAAATTAAGTTGTAAAAAGGAATTTCTCCGTCACTAATAGAACCACCACCTCTTAATCCTAAAGTGATTGGTGAGGGAATGTATGCAGTAAAATAATGTTCTATTACTCCAGAAACCATATTATAAGTACTAGAATTATTACTTGGAATAATACCAGCTTTATAATATCCATAAACATGAATCCCTTGTTCTGGGAGATTTTTTTTATCTCTAAAGTCAATTTCTAATTGAGTTGTAGTAATAAAAATATTATTATCAGAAGTGCCAAAAACTATAGAAGAGTTAATTTCTGGACTACTATAAACAATAGTGTTCTCATCCAATTGAGCAGCATTGTGCTGAAATTCTACATTGACAGAGAAACTACTCTTTTTCCAAAATTCTCTAACTAAACCAAGATTTGCAGAATATGAATTATAGGTTGTTTTGTAAAAATCAATAGCTAATAAGCTGTCGTTTTTAATGGTGTTATTACCAAGTCCAAAAAAATTGGTGAAATCATGATGGTTAGCGAACAAAGCTCCTATTTGAACGTCCCACCTTCTAATAATATGTCGATACCTACTTTGATAGTTGAAAATGTTATTTTGTTCTGTAGATGCATCTAAACTAAATTTATGCTTTGCGGAATATCCCACATTCCCGAATTTCTCTTTTTTAGTAAAAGTAACTCCGATGCCTGTTCCAAACCCATTATCCGAACTGTAGTTGATAGAAAACAAAGGCATATAACGATTGTATTCAAAAACTGCAGGTTGAAATTCATACAAATCAGTATTCCATGTATTAATTATTTTAGCTTCCGAACCAGTATTAATCAGAGATTCCTGTGTGTTTTCATATATTTTGGTTTGTTTTCCAGGAGTTTTTACAACTGAATAATCTGAAACAATATCATCTCCATTTCCTCCTATAATAATTATTGGGATTGATTTTTTTGTTCTTCCATAAATGTGAAAAACATCTTTTCCACCTAATCCATATAGTCGAATTTCCTTAGTCTCTTTTGGTATAAATTTTCTGTGATAGATTAATTGCTCTCCTTTTAGTGTGTCTGAGTTTTCTAAAATATTATAAATTAAGACATCAACTGTGGCATCTGCATTTCGCATCACTTCGAAATATTCATTTTTGTTCGATCCAACAACATCAACCTGTTTTGCAAGCAAGTTGTAATATTCTATTGCATAATTATCTAACTCTTTAATACGGGTTTTCAATTTATCTTCTATGATTTTTCCAGATAAGGTATAAATTTCTGAAGGGAGTGTTTTAGATGCTTCTTCAATAATTGAATCTGTTAGTTGAGATTGAATGTAATGACTTGCATTTATCCAATCTTGTTTATCCATTTCATTAGTTAAAAAACGATCTTGATGACGGGCAACCCACATTAAACTCTTAACATCATTAATCTTATATCCAAAATTTTCACCTGATTCTTGTCCCCATTTTCTATCCATTATCCAAGGGACCACTCCATCCCATTTTATGAAGACTAAATCCCGATCCCTTGGAATAGCTCGATAAATAGTTCCTGAATCACTTTTGTAACCAGCCCATTTCCAATTGTCTTGATGCTTACCATGGTCTCCTATAAGAATGTCAAAGACTCGTGCTTGTGTATATTCTTCGGCATTTATCTTGTGATTATAATCTTCATATAATCTCTTATTCAATTTATGGCTTTGTAAAATTTTGTCGGCATTAGCAAAAGAATTTTTTACTTTTTTAGGATTTTTTTGATGATCTTCTAATGTTCCGAATAGACCAATATAATGCTTGAAAGAACCTAATCTATTGCTTTTTGGTAATACATATAAAGTAGATTGAGCATGTAAAATAGATGTGTAATCGAGTAATTTACTTACTACTAAACTTCCATAAGGGTATTGCATAGATACGTTGTCTTGCATTTGTCGAGCAACTAAAGACAGAACTAAATTTTTATCTAAATCTCTGGTAGCATCTTTGTTTACTGAACGAAATGTGTATGCGTATCCATCTTTTCCATACATTTTAACAGAAGTTGTTTGGTGTCCACCACCTTTAGCATAGGCATTTAAACCGCCCTTTGTTGTATCCATATCTAAAATTGGGACTTCAATTAATGCGTTCCAAGTTTTGCGATAGTGCTTACCTATTAATAATTTTCTAAAACCAGAGGCCTTATAATTTCCTGCATTGGTATTTACAAAATTTTCGTTTTTAGGATAAGATTTAGCTGAAACATCTTTTAAAAAACTTTTATTAGAATGTTTTTTTTGAGCCTTTAAAAAAGAATCTTTGGGAATAATATACTGTTCAATATTTTTTAAAGAGTTATGTAAAATAATTTCTTTGTTGATTTGGAAATTGGAATTCTTGTAATTGTAAGTAAAACTTACAATATTCCCATTAGCATAATAAACTAGCTCTGTTATACTTGGTGTAATATTAGAGTATAGAGATGCCTTAACTTTTCTTGTTTTATTTTGGTAGGATGGAAGCCCGTTATTGATGAAATAATTTTCATTTTCTTTTATAATTTGTGTGTTGAATTCATGTCCAGATAGATAGATAATTCCATTTTTTACAGAAATTCTCTTCAGCATTTTCTTTCTAATAAAGTCAAACCGTTCATTAACAATATCTTTTGTTCCGCCTATGTTTTGATGGAAAGATGTAATAAAACTTCCTGCAAGAGGAAAAGGGAGGAGGTAGTCTTTAAATGCTGGAGTTCCTTGTTCAATCAATGGGAAATGACCAACAATGATTAGGTTTTTTTCTTCGGATTCAGACAAAATATTTTCAAATTCAATAATGAAATCTTTTTTCGTATTAATGTCACATTGACCATCTACTGATGTAGGTTTATCATATGGGTGGTTCCACCATTGTGTATTAATAGCCATTAACATTAGAGTACTATCCAGTTCAATTAATTTCGGACCGGGGCACCCATTATCCAAAATCCATTTAACATTACTAAACCTATCGTATTCAACTAATTTTTCAAGCTGTTTTACTTTTTTAAGCCCGCCTTTTTTTGAATTATTCCAATCTCTATCTCCAGGTATAACAATAATTTTTGCATTTTTAACTGAGGAAAGTAACTTTAACATCTTGAATACTTTCAAAGAGTCTGCACCTAAATAGTCTAATTTGTTTCTTTCTATTAAATCTCCATTTAAAATCAAAAGAACTGGATCATTAGATTTAGATAGTATATTTTTTAGAGCTGAAAAATATTCAAATCGATTTTCAATATCAACCGTATTTCCAATATTGATTACTCTATAAGTAATAACATTTGCTTCTTGAGCAAAGGAATTAAAATAAAAGATGAGAATAATAAATGTGAAAATTAACTTTATCATAGCAATACGCCTAAGCTAATCTTAATAAAAACGAATGTTCTATTGATCTTTCAAGGTTGAATTGAAGAGTAACATATTCTTTATTGATTGGTGTTAGGTAAATTCCTCCACCATAACCTTTATGCCATTTCTTTTCAGTAAAATTATTGTTTCGTACTATCTGTCCAATGTCTCCAAATAGGTTAATCCCATAATACATTGGTAAAAAACCAGATTTTAATTTTCCAAGATGGAAACGTAAATCGGTATTAACATAATTAACTCCAACCCCAGAAAATCTATTTTGTAAAAAACCACGAAGATGATTTGATTGACCAATACTTGCTAGATGGTAATAGGGTATATTATCTCCATAAGTTCTCTCAGTTCCTGCTTTAATTCCTAATGTTATCGGAATTCCAATTTTTGATGTTCCATAATAACTAACTTCAGCATTAGTTTTACCAAACAATTTAGAGTTGTTCATTAAAGATTTATGTGATAAAATAAATCGAATTCCTCGTGTAGTAAATGCTTTACTATCTCTAAAATCAATGTCCACTTTTAGTTCAGCTCCCCCAGCATTCTTTGGTTTTAATCCTGTAGAAGGAAAATAATCAAAAAAGGATTGATCGGAATGCCCTTCACTTAAAATTTCCCCAACTCCATTTAATGAGATTCCACTTCTGTTGAAAAAATGATAAGTAATTCCTCCATTTAATATTAAACCTGTATACCTTGCTTTATAGAATCCTTCATCTTCCAAACTATCTAATAAAACAGTATTATTCCCTACCCCATAAAAGCTATAGAATGGAAAAAAATTACCGTAGTCTAATTTAGTGGTTAGGAAAAAATTTGTTCTTGCAATGTTTTTTTTCACTGCTAATGAAAGCAAACCACTTCCTTGAGTGGTAGCAAAAGCTTTTATGATATATGCTGCTTTATAGTTTTCATAATCATACCCAAAAGTTCTAGCATTTAAAATAAACCCACCTCCAAATCCATCATCAGGATTAGAGACCAATAATGGAATTGGTATGTATTTGCTGTATTTGTATGAGGTTTGGTTGTATTCATTTAAATTTGTTTTATCAGTAATAATAGCCCTACTTTCTCTTCCTTTTGTATGAATAACTCCGTTCTCATAATCATATATTATCGTTTTTTTGGCACCTCTTTTTGAGTATGACATATCTACTACAACATCTAAATCGTTACCTCCAACAATTCTTACCAGTATACTGTTGTAACTTTCTCCAAACAGATAAAAGCTATCTACATCAGCTAACCCATATAATCTAATTTCTTAGGTCTCATTAGGGTAAAATGTTCTATCAAATAAAATTTCAGTCGTGTCATTTTTTTTGTACATTTTAACGTTAACTGCATTTGAGGATAACCTATTAACTTTAAAGAATTCTGCCTGATTGGTTCCAATAACATCTACTTCTTTAGATATCAATTTATAATAATCTTCAATTGCTTGATTTAATCCTGTTTTTCGTTGTTTTAACTTTTCCGTAATCACTTTTCCTGAATGTGCTTGTACTTCTTTAGGAAAGCTAGTGTTCGCCAAATCAATAACACTGTCTGTTATTTGAGCGTTTAAATCATTCGCAATGTCTAACCATCTATCTTTAGATAAACCAGATAACAGCATCCTATCTAAGTGGTGTGCTTTAAGTGTTAAACTCTTTACACCTGTAAATTTGGCTTGAAAGTTTTCTCTAAAAGCAATACCCCATTCTCTATTTGCCAGATAATAAAATAAGCCATCCATTTTAGAAAACACATGATCTCTATCTTTTGGATAGGGTTTGTATAATGTCCCTGTACTATCTTGTTTAAAGCCAATCCACTTCCAATTATCTTGATGCCTATCCCAATCTCCAATTAAAATATCAAAGATTCTTGCTTTTGCATAAAGAGCAGTATCAATATGGTTTTTAGGAGAGTTGTATAGTTTTTTATAGAGGCTTATGGTACTTTTTACCTTATTCGCGTTTTGATAACTCTTACTTAAATCATCTAATTGGGTTGGTTTTGTCTCTAACATTCCAAACATTCCAGCAAATTGTTTTCTAAATTCACCCAATTTTGGAGAATCAGGCATAATATAGAGTTTTGGGTTACCATGATAAATTTCGGTAGCATCTAGCAAAGTTGACACAAATAAAGCCCCATAAGGATGTTGAGTTGCAGTCATATCCTGAGCAATCTCATTTACAAGACTTATTCTAAATTCTTTAGGCAATGATTTAATAGGTGTTTTATTGACAGATCTAAACGCATATTTTTTTCCATCTTTATCCTTAAATTTTAAAGAAATTGTTTGTAAGCCTCCACCCATTTTGTTGGGGGTTATTCCTCCAAAAACGGTATCCAAATCGAGGGTTGGGATTTCAACTGGTTGGGTCCAAGCATCTCGATAAAGAGAACCGAAGAAAAGTTGTTTGAATTTTGATGCTTGATAGTTTCCTCCAATATACTTACTCCCAATTTCAGGTTCACTGTAATCACTTTTAAGAGAGAGTTCAACCGATAAATCTGCATGTTCATCATCATGAAGAGGAATGGTCTGTTCTAAAATAAACTCATTGGCTTTTTTATCATAAAGAAATACTTTACTAATTAATTGATTGGAAGGCAATATTTCTAATTTAATAAAACCAGCAGCTTTATTTTTATAGATAGTATTCTCAGTATTGCTTACTTGAGCACTTTTTAAAAAGCTCCCTGAAATAATTTGATAATTATTATTCAGTTTTAAAACCTCAATGTCGTATTCATGGCTAGAACAAACTATAACATCATGATGATCTGATAGCACTTTTTCTATATCAGCAATGTAGGTTTTATATTCAGGGCTACTAAAATCTTGTGCCGTTCCTATGTTTTGACGGTATTTGGTATAAAGAGTACCATAAAATGGTAAAAAAGTTCTGTTATTCGGTTTATCATGTGTATAGGGGAAGAGATGTCCCAAAACATGAGCGTTACCACCATAAATACCACCGGAAACCAATGGGTGATGAGCTACAATAATAACTTTTCTATCTCCTGCAGTTTCAATTGCCTCATTTAGTTCATCTAATATTTGAACCTTGAGTATTAGCTTACATTCAGAATCTACAGATAATACTTTTCTGTAGGGGTGGAGCCACCATTGAGAATTAATCCCTATAATTCTTATGTTGTTGCCAATATCTCTTATATAAGGGCCAGGGCAATTCTTTTTAGGTATAAAATATTGTTCCCAATTTTACTTAAAAACCGATTTTGCATTGCGGTTACAGTATCCATACCATAGAGCTTAGACTTATCCCAATCTCTATCTCCTGTAACAGCAATAACATTTGCTCCTTCACCTTGAATTCTATTGATAAATGCAATTAACGTATCTTCATTCTCATTGTTTTTCTGTCTTAAATCACCCAAAAGAAGTAATGTATAACTCTCTCCATTATTTTCTTTCTCAATTGTTTTTTGAAAATGTTTTAATCTCTTTTTAAGTTTTGGGCCTTTCAAATTTCCAAGAAGATAGATGTTGTTCTGCCCATAGATATCTATGCTTAGCAATAACAAGGCACTGAAAATTATAAAATAAAGCTTCTTCAATTAATGAGTTTAATGACGGTTAAAATTATTAGTTTTTTTTGGAATAGACTTTTAATATGAAGAAATGTAATATATAATAATAAAGAGTTGAGTGTACATTTATTTATAGCAATTTTGGGACTATTTTTTTGTTAAAATTACAATTTGTAATTTAGTACATGTAATTCTTTCTTTTAAGTTGCTATAATTATTGAATAGATTTGAATAAAAACTTCTCCATAGCGGTATTACCTTTTGTTAATATGAGTTCTGATATAGAGAATGAGTATTTTAGTGATGGAGTTACAGAAGAAATTATTAATGCTTTAGCAAAAATTGAAAGTCTAAATGTAACCTCTAGAACATCTTCCTTTTTTTTTAAAAATAAAAATTTTCCTATTAATCAAATTGGAAAAGAATTAAATGTATTAATGCTTCTTGAAGGTAGTGTTAGAAAATCTGGGAATGATGTCCGTATTACTGCACAATTAGTGAATGTAGAGGATGGATTTCATTATTGGTCAGAAACTTACAATCATCAACTGGATGACATCTTTAAAGTTCAAGATCAAATATCTAACAAAGTTGCGCACAAAATTAGAGAGTATTTAGGGCATTTTAATTACGAGGAACAAGAGTTTGTAAGGGAAGAAAGTGCTGAAGCTTATGAATATTTTTTAAAGAGTAGATTTAATTTTAATAAGTTTCAAAAGGAAGACATTTCTCTTGCTCTTGAACAAATCGATTTAGCGATAGAAGCTGAACCCAGAAATTCCAGGTATTATGCAGCTAAGGGAATCTACTGTGGATATATGGCAATAATGAAAATGGTTCCATTTGATGAAGCTTTTAAACTTTCAAAAACTGCAGCTGAAAAAGCACTTTCTATTGACAGTACAGATCCAGAAGCTCATTATTCCATGTTAGT
>JAESUI010000390.1 GCA_016763135.1 Flavobacteriales bacterium | reverse complement strand
AACCTTCGCTTTCCCATTAAATATTTTGTCATAAACACTTTCTATTTCTTTCCAACTTCTCATTATTCCTCCAAGTGGATTGTTCATAGATGCTTCTGTAGAGTTGAGCCATACATTTTGCATTAAATCCATATTTCTTTCATTAAATGCTTTATAAAATTGAGTTAAGGCATTAATTTCTTGATTTTCAATAGTTTCTTTTCCTGTAATTACCATAATTTGCTCTGTAAAATTGTAGAATTATACCTTTTCAATATCGAGAGAACCTAAAAGAAGCTGTTGGCAACTATTGCTTGATGTAACTTGAAATAATAGTTGTGCTTTCTACCGAGTTTGTAAAGTACTTTGCTTTTACCATTTTGTAATCTTCATCCTTAAAAAAAGCTTCCATTTTATTTTTACTTAAAAACCGAATGGTAAATACTCTGTTTATCTCATGGTTTGTTTCAGAAATCAATACCTCAGAAACAATAAAGTCATAACCGAACTGACCACCATAAGAGTGGAGAATTGGCATCATATTAGCTCTATATGTTTGATACATTAAGCTATCAGTTACATTTAGCCCTACTAATATTTCAAAACATTCTTTTTGATTATTTTTCATCCTCTAAAATTATTGAATATGTGTGTGTCGTAATTTTTCTTTTAATGTTGATGTCTAATTCCTTTTTCAATCAAATAATAATTGATCGGGTATGCGGCTATAAATCCACCAGACATTGCTAAAAGCATTCCTGCCCAAAAAATCCAGCTTGTCAATCCAGCAGCCATAACGCCTGGTGTGTATACTTCTATTAACACTTCGGTAGCCTCCATTACAACAATACTTAAGCCTTCGGCAATTAAGACTGTTTTTAATGCTCTTTTAAAATCAAATTTTGCTTTCAATAATGGCCTTATTCCTAAAATCAAGCCTACTAGAAAACCTAGCGTTACAGCCAATATTAAGGTGTTGACGTTACTCATTCTTAAAGAAGTACCGATGATGACTCCAAGGACTTCCCCAATTCCACACCCTAATAGGCAATGTAATGTTGCACTAAAGGCTAGTTTTGCCCGTGATGGTTCTTCTACATGATGGTGATGATGATCAGAATGTTGATGGTGTTGATTTTTCATTTATTTTGTGTTAGTTTTTATTTTCTTGGCATAACGCCAGTTTAATTTTTTTATTAATTCCATATCTGTTTGTTTTAAAATTTTATTTCTGTTGTGAATACGAAGTGATATAATGTATTATTTAGATTCTTTTCTTTTAAGAAGGCACTCGGAAAAATAATATTGGATTCTAATTCTATACCAATGAATTTATTAAATTGATATCCTATAATTGTACCTAATTGATGCGCTATAAATCGTTGGTCATTAGTATCCGTATATTCTAAGAGCATTGCTGCGTTATATACACCATCGTTTACTGAATACCTCCAAAAAGCATCATAATCTACCTCTACAAAAAGCTTGTTAAATTTGGTATTGATATAGGGGTGTATGTCTATAAGATTAGAGGGACCGAAACGGGCTACTCTACCAAAATAGGCCCCTCTTGGGTATAAAGCATCAAAGGTATTTAGAGTATTATCATTGGCTTTTTTATCACCGCTTATTATCTCGGTTTTTAAGCCTATGTTGAAAAAATGATGGTGAATTTTTGTTCTGTTTTTGGCTTGTAAAGATACTGTCCAGGCTTTTATATTTTGGCTACCAAAGTCTCCAAACTGATATACTATTTCATTATTATAAGAAAGTGATTTATAGTCTCCAAAATATCGTGCACCCAATGAAGTCCTTCTTTCATTTGCATTTCCACTATTATAAGTGACATTGTTGTCTTTTTGGTAAATTGCGTACAGGTCTATATTATTTGATTTATTGATATTGGTAGTTGTATATAGCGCAGAAAAAGTTTCGTTAAAATCTAAAAGATTATTATCAAAAATACCTGGTTTTGGTTGGACAGGAATAGCAAAAAAAATGGTTGCCAGAAATTTATCGGAATGGAAGCTTAGTTGGCTTGCATCAAAAGAGCGTCTCACATTTGGACCTTCCCTTACATCGATTAACCTACCACTGCCAAACTTTAGATTCTCCCTTCCTAAACCAAAACTCCAATTTGGAAGAAAGTGGTATTTTATAAATAGTTGATTGACTGATAACTGATCTTTGTCAACCGGACTCAAATTGTCTTTGTCTGTGATTAAACTATTATTAAGTTCTGCAAAAGCTTCAAACTTATCTTTTACCTTTAGGTGTGTATGTATCATAGTCCGATTTAAAAGCCAAAGTTGATCTTGGTTTCGAGTGTTTTGGAATTGCTCATTTATGAAGGACTCGTATTGCATTCGCCAACTTCCACCAAAAGACATTGAGGTACTCTTAGAAAGTTGAATAAGCTTAAACTTTTGATAGGTGTTTTTTTTAGAAACCCTCTTTAAACTATCGATATTATCATTTTGTCGTAATAAATCAAACCTGTACATTTTAGTTTCTTGTGCAGAACTAAATTTAATAAAGATTAGCCCTATTATTATGAATATTAGTGCTCTCATCTCAAAATTTTCTAATGAGTAATACCCCCGTAATTAAAAACGCCAGGCCTAAAAATCGCTGCCAGTTAATTTGTTTTACTGGCAAGGCCATTAATCCATAGTGGTCAAATATTAATGACAAACTCATTTGACCCGCGACTATCAATGAGAATGTTAAGGCAGTACCAAGTTTTGGTGCCAGAATAATAACTGTTGCTACGTAAAATGCACCTAACAATCCTGCAACCCAAACGAAAGGTGACACTTCTTTAATGTTTAAAATACTTGAAAAGTCAAATTTTAGTATCATTAAATAAATAAATAACCCAATTGTGCCGACCAAAAAGGAAGCGAAAGCTGCAAAGATAGGTTGGTGGACAGATTTACCCAGTTGTATATTTAAACCCGCCTGTAAGGGCAGAACAGCTCCTGCTAAAACTGCAAAAGCAATATATATTAGTTGTTGTTTCATGGCTTTAAAAGTTATGGTCTAAACTGTATTTACCGGCTCCTGTATAAGCAATAAAACCGAATACTATTGAATAGATAAGTGGCATATCTTGGAGTTTGGCTGGGTCATTTAAATGTACTATCAGTAAGCCACTTAATGTTATTGAAAGTATGAATATAGCGGCTATTCGTGTAAACAAACCTGCTGCAATTAAAATTGCACAAAACACATTCGCAAAAACCGCATAATAAGCAGAAAATGTTGACCCCATCCCTAACGGATCTGGAATGTGAGTTAATGTTTCCTGAAAGTTTATTATTTTAGGTAAACCGTGTGCTTTTATCAAAGAAAAAACAGCCAATAACCTAAAGGCGAGTATTCCTATATCTTTGTTTGCTTCTATTGTTATTAGTTTGTAAACTAATGATTTTAGTTGTTTGCTCATCATATGATTTATTTTTTTAAGAATAGGACTGGTGAAAATATCACCAGTCCTAATTGGCATAATAGCTTTAATTAACCTGCAATTAAGCTTTCGTAAATTGTAGGTCCACAATTAATTTAATGGTATCACTAACTACAATGCTACCAGCTTCTGTGACTGCGTTCCAGGTTAAGTTGAAGTCTTTTCGGTTAATGCTGCCCGTTACCTCAAAACCTACTTTGGTTTGCCCGTAAGGATCTACAGCAATACCATTAAAATCAACATCCAAAGAAATCGTTTTAGTAATGTCTCTAATGGTTAATTCACCCTCTAAGGTGCTACCGTCAAAAGAGTGAGATTTGAAAGTCATTTGCGGATATGCTTCTGCGTTAAAGAAATCATCAGACTTTAAATGAGTGTCTCTGTCACTATTTTTTGTGTTGATAGAATCAATCTGTGCTGAGAAATTGAAATCCGCATTGATGAAATCATCACTTTCCGATTCTATAGATGCATCAAATTTTTCGAAGCTTCCGGTTACTGTAGAAATCATCATATGTTTTACTTTAAAGCTTATTTCTGAATGCGTTGGATCAATATTCCATTTTGTTTTTACCATTGTTTTCATGTTTATTTTTTTAGTTAAAAATTACTATTTGAATTGTTTATTTTGATAACCACCGTAATATTTTACTGGTGACCAACTAGGGATTACTCCTGGTAATTGTGGATTCAGAGACTGATATTCTTTATCTCCGTATACAACCTTACCGCCAACCACAGTTAATACTGATTTTAAGCTATTGATTTGCTCTATAGGTATTGTGAAATAATCTTCAGATAAAAGTGTGAAGTCTGCATACATACCGTTTTTTAGACTTCCTTTTACATCTTCTTCTTTAGATACCCAGGCACTGCCTACAGTATAAAGGTATAGTGCTTCTTCTCTTGATAAGAGATTGGCTTCTTCACTTAATTGTAATCCGCCAACTGTTTTTCCAGTAATTAACCAGTATAATGCGGGCCAAGGATTATAACTAGCTACTCGTGTGCCATCTGTACCTGCACCCAACGGTATGCCCATTTCCATAATTTTCTTAACTGGAGGTGCTTGTTTTGCTTTATCTGCACCATATCGTTCTACAAAAAATTCGCCAGCGTAAGCCATACGAGCTTGTATAGCAATACCACCATTAAGCACTTTAATTCGTTTCAATTCTTTTTCGGTAACGGTTTCTGCATGGTCAAATAACCAACGTTCTGCTGCTAATTTGCCATTGGTCTCTTCATTTACTTCTTCAATAACATCCAACATATTGGCAATGGTTTCTCCATAAGTAGCGTGTATTCTAAATGGCCAACCATTTTCTACGTGTAGGCGAATGATTTTTTTAAAATCTTCTCTCCAAGTAGGTCTGTCTTTTAATAGTGGTTGTGGTGCTAAAAAATTCTCAAAATCTCCTGCACTCCACGCCAAGAATTCTCCACCACCTTCTAATTCATAACCATGGTCTAAATGAATTTCTCCATTATGACCTACTTCGTTATTTGACATCCATTCTTGGAATTCTGCATATTCTGCACCTTTATTTTGAGGGAATAAATAGTAAGATAAACGAATAGGCATTTCACCTGCATCAGCTAATAATTTTGTACCTGTGTAATGTTTTGGGAATTTATGGCCACCACCGCCAGCATCAATCCCACTAGTAATTCCTAAACTGTTCAATTCTCTATAGAATTGTCTGGTTGAATTAACCATTTGATCTTCTGTAAGTGGAGGTAACGCTCCAATACGGGCATACAATATTGTTGGATTTGGTTCCGCTAACAAAACACCTGTTAATTTCCCATCAGCACCCTTTTCGAATGTACTGCCTCTAGGTGCTTTTGTATTTTCATCTATTCCTAAGGCATCTAATCCTGCCTGATTTAACCAGCCTCTGCTGTATAAATACAATATATAAGTTGGCACATCGCCTGTAGCTTCGTTAATTTCTTGTGGCGTTGGAAACCTCTTTTCTTCAAATTGAAAAGGACTCCATCCTCCAATAACTCTTACCCATTGGCCTTTTGGGGTTCTTTCTGCCTGTTCTTTCAGCATTTGCAATGCTCTTTTAAGAGATTTTACACCATCCCAACGCAATTCTGTATTGAAAAAACGCCCGCCTCTTGTCAGGTGTAAATGAGAATCATTTAGGCCAGGAATAAGTGTTCTGCCATTAGCATTAATGATTTTTGTAGATCTATTTTTTAGCTTTAGAAGCTCTTCATTAGATCCTGTCGCTAAAACTTTACCATCCTTTATAGCAATGGCTTCTGTAATTGTTTTGTTGTTATCCATAACTGCTACCTTTGCATTGGTAATAATTAGGTCTGCTGTTATTATATTCGTTTTGACTTCTTCCGTACAAGACATTAGTACTGCAGCGAAAATTAAAAGTAGTGTTATCTGTTTCATGGTTTCTCTTTT
>JAESUI010000029.1 GCA_016763135.1 Flavobacteriales bacterium | reverse complement strand
AGAATTTCAAGAAGCGTTAGGAGAAGAATTTGTAAAATTTATTGGTGAAAACCCATTGTTGCCATCTATTGATGTAAAGTTAAATGCAGCTTATGCTAATCCAGATAGTTTAGCAAAAATTGAAACTGCTTTATTAGAAAATACCAAAATAAAGGAAGTGTTTTATCAGGCAGATTTAGTGGATGCAGTAAATAAAAACATGAAAAAAATTAGCATGTATTTATTAGGGTTTAGTGGGTTGTTGTTGATAATCGCAATGGCATTAATCAACAATACTATCCGACTATCAATTTATTCAAAACGATTTTTAATTAAAACAATGCAATTGGTTGGAGCTCGTCATTCTTTTATTCGAAGACCTTTTGTGCTGCAGGGAATTGGTAATGGAATTGTTGCTGCATTTATAGCTATAGGATTAATTGTTACTTTTTTATATTATTTACAACAACAGTTTCCAGAGCTAATTGATTTTCAAAATATTGAACTTTACGGAGCTCTATTTTTGATTGTAATTATCTTAGGGATTATTATCTCGTGGATTTCTACTAATTTAGCAGTCCGAAAATATTTACGAATAGAAACGGGAGACCTTTATTAAACACAACATTATGAGCGAAGAAAATAACGACAATAAATTGAATCAAGATTTTGCTTTCAGCAAAAAAAACTACATTTTCGTGGCTGCTGGAACTGGCCTTTGCATTCTTGGTTATATTCTAATGTCTGGCGGTGGTTCTGATGATCCAGCTGTTTTTAGTGAAGAATTATTCAACACACAAAGAATGTATGTTGCCCCATTAATGATTCTTGCAGGACTAGGTGTTGTAGGTTGGGGGATCTTAAAGAAAGCAGAGTAAATATAATTTCCAAAGCATTTCATGTCTGTATTAGAGGCTATTATTTTAGGAATAATTCAGGGATTAACAGAGTTTCTACCTGTAAGTAGTAGCGGTCATTTAGAATTAGCTAAAGTTATATTAGGCGATAATTCTTTACCAGAAGAAAGTATGTTAATGACAGTTGTTTTGCATGGAGCAACGGCATTAAGTACCATTGTAGTTTTCCGAAAAGACATTGTTGATTTATTTAAAGGACTGTTACAGTTTAAGAATAATGATGAATTTAAATTTTCATTAAGCATTGTTGTTTCTATGATTCCTGCGGCTGTTATTGGAGTTTTATTTAATGATGAAATAGAAACTTTTTTTGGAGGTAAAGTGCTGTTGGTTGGTTCAATGTTATTGGTTACAGCTGTTCTTTTAATTTTTGCTGATAAGGCGAAAAACACTGATAAGAAAGTAGGAGTGCTTCAAGCAATTTTGATTGGTATTTCTCAGGCAATAGCAATCCTTCCTGGAATTTCTCGTTCAGGAGCAACAATATCCACTTCAGTTTTATTGGGAATTGATAGAGAGAAAGCAGCTCGTTTTTCATTCTTAATGGTGGTGCCACTTATTTTAGGGAAGATGGCTAAAGATGTTTTAGATGGCGCTTTTGATGTAATTGATGGGTCAATGCTAAATTATGGAGCTGGTTTTATAGCTGCATTCTTAACAGGAATATTGGCATGTACTTGGATGATTAAATTGGTGAAGAAAAGTAAACTGAGATACTTTGCTTATTACTGTTTAGTTGTTGGTGTTGCTGCTATTGTTTATTCTCTAGTTTAATGTCTGAACAAGCACCAAATAAATTTCAAATAGGACAAATAATTCTCATTGATAAGCCATTGACTTGGACCTCTTTTGATGTGGTAAATAAAGTGAGGTGGTTAATTCGGCAAGAGTACAATCTTAAAAAAATAAAAGTTGGTCATGCCGGAACACTAGATCCTTTAGCAACAGGTTTGTTAATTCTTTGTACGGGGAAATTCACAAAAAAAATTGATGAATTACAAGGACAAGAAAAAGAATATACAGGAGTAATTACTCTTGGAGGAACAACCGCTTGTTATGATTTAGAAAAAGAAGTAGATATTGAATATCCAACAAATCATATTACAGAAGAATTAATTAAAGAAACAGCAAAAACTTTTATTGGAGAACAAGAACAAGTTGCGCCAATACATTCAGCTAAAAAAATTGATGGAAAAAGAGCTTATGAATATGCTCGTGAAGGAAAAGAAGTGAAAATTAAATCAAACATCATAAACATTGCAGCGTTTGATGTTGAGTTGTGTGAAGCTCCCTTGTTTGAAATTCAAGATGATAATAAAGCAAAAATTAATCAAGAAAAACCTTACGAAAAAGGACTTCATTTTAAGTTTAGAATAGTTTGTTCTAAAGGAACTTATATTCGTTCTATTGCCAGAGATTTTGGTGAAAAACTAAATTCAGGAGGACACCTTTCTCAATTGGTGAGAACGAGAATAGGAGATTATAATATAGAGAAAGCGATTTCTATTGAGGAGGTGATAAATATTTTGTAATTCTAAAGTCAAGGAGATAAACAATAAATGATCTATTAACAATCATTATTTTTTTGAATCAGGAATTTTTTCAAGATTCATATATTGTAATAAGTCTTGAGTGAAAGATAACATTTTCTTAATTTCATCGGTCCTTGCATTTCTTAAATAATTGAAAATCATTAAGGCCTCACCATTACTTTCGATATGATGAATTTTATTGCTTTCTAAAAAGTGGATTAACTCAGGAGTAAAAAATTTATTAAGTGCTTCTTCATCATCGCCCATAACTAAAAACTTAGATGAAAACTTGGTGTGAAGTTTAAACCCGAGTTCTTCGTATCCTGCATAAGACATTACCCGATCAAAGAATTTACTTAAAAAACCTTCCCATTCAATTGCGAATTTTGGAATTTTTTGGTCCAATCGAACAACATGAACGGTCGTGTTATATACTTCAGAAGAGAGTAATGCTCCTTCATCGAACGTGATGTCAGAAGTTTCCCATTGTACGCCAAGCTTTTCATCTCTACCTTTTAAGCGGTTTTTCTTTCTTTCAATTGGTCTTTTTTCAAAAAAGTCAAAATTTTGCAAGTAAGAGGTATTCCATTCTACTTCTTTCTCAAAAGTCCACCCATTGTTAATGGCCATTTTCTGTAATCGAAACTGTCTGGGGGTCGGTTTCTTTTTTTCAGGACCAATAATCACTTTTAAACCCCTATTATGTGCTGTCGATGAATTGTGTTGGTCAAGTCCAGTAATGTTACATGTCCGCCTTGATTGTCGTGAATTCGTTTAAATTCAATAATGTTTTCCATCACTGTTAGATCAACTAAACGAGTTTGTGATAAATCGATTTCTACAATGGTTTTTTGAGGAATGGTACTTAACATCTTATTCAATTTCACAGTTGCCATAAAGTTGGCAATTCCGATTAATTTAACCAAATTAACACCATTCTCTAAGACTTTTATTGAAGAGTTGGCATTAAAAACTAGCTTAAAAAATCGTCTAATACCAACTTTAGCCAACAGCATGTGGAGAATTAACGTAGCAAAAATTCCAGCAATTATTCCGTACAATAAATTCGATTGTAATGTAACTATAATGGTGGTCATGAATATGAAAAGTTGTTCTATTCCTTGATCATAAATATGTTTTAGAACTTTAGGGGAGGCCAATTTATAACCAGTATATACGAGTATGATTGCCAAAGCAGCTAAAGGAACTTTTTGTAAAACTGGGGCCAACAGGATAATACAAATGATTAATAATATTCCGTGATAAAAATTGGACCATTTGGTTTTGGCGTTGTGGTGAACATTTACTGTACTCCTTACAATTACAGTTATAATGGGCAAGCCACCAAGTGCCCCTGATACCATCGTGCTCACGCCAACACCAATTAAGTCTTTATTAAAATTAGTGTTTCGTTTATAAGGATCTAGATTATCTACAGCTTTAGCACTTGCCAATGTTTCAACCGAAGCTATAATGGTTATGGACATCACTGTTAGCCAAAAAGGGAGGGTGTTGATTTTTGAAAAATCAGGATAGATGATACAGTCTAATGGATTATCAGGAATTTTTAGCAAGAACTCTGGCCCAATATCAAAGCTTTTACCAAAAAAATCCATTGAATGCGGTTCGAGAAAATTAAAGAGGTATACAAATGGAATTGATATCAATAAAACCCACATAGGTGCAGGTAAAAAGTGAAAAAGCCTGTTATTAATCCTTCCATAAAACATAAGTAATAATAATCCAGTAATTGATATAATTGCCACAAAAGGATTGACATTGGGAAGCTGATGGAAAATGTTAATTAAAACGCCAAGTGTTGAATCTGCATTGGATTCAGTTCCTAATGCAACGTGCATTTGCTTAGAGAAAATAATTATTCCAATTGCTGCCAAAATACCGTGTATTACTGAGGAAGGAAATAGGTAAGCCAATCGTCCCATTTTTAATAACCCAAATATTACTTGAATTCCCCCAGAAACAACAATGGCAGCTAACACATAATGAATGGCATGCCCTGACCCATCATCTAAAACTGCTATTCCTCCTAAAATAACGGCAATTAAGCCAGCGGCAGGACCGTTAATAGCAATATGGCCTCCTCTTAAAAAAGTAGTTACAACACCTCCAATAATAGCTGACAATACACCAGCCATGGGCTCCATGCCAGAAGCTATAGCTATCCCTAAAGCCAGTGGCAACGCGACCAAAGCAACACTAAATGCAGCGATTAGATCGTTGCGCCAATTCTCTCTTAGGCCTTTAAAACCAGTAGATGGTATTTTAGAATCTATACTCATTTATTTGTAAAACGCAATAAAAAAAGAAATTAAGGAGGCCTTAATTATCTTGCATTTAAATATAACAATTTATATTTGTTTAAGAGTAGGAGATGTAATAACTGTTTTTGGTTCTGAAACAAGTTTAGAAAATATTAGACTAATTTTTGAGGGTTAATTGTTCTCCAACAACTCAAATAACTCATCTAACTTAGGAGTTAAAATCACTTCAATTCTCCTGTTTTTCTTTCTTCCTTCAACTGTATTTGACAAATCTAACGGTAAGTACTCACCTCTACCGGCAGCGGTTAAACGTTTAGGACTTACATTACTGTTTTTAGTAATAATTTTCACTACTGCAGTAGCTCTTTTCACACTTAAATCCCAATTGTCTTCAATGTCTCCTTTGCTCTTTAAGGGAACATTGTCAGTATGTCCTTCAACAACTATATCTATCTCAGAACTTCCTTCTAGTGCTTTAGCTAATTTTTTAAGTACGTCTGTTCCCTTACCTCCAACTTTATAGCTTCCAGAAGCAAACAATAAACTTTCATCTAATGAAACATATACTTTTCCATTTTTTTGTTCGATGGTTAATCCGTTGTTTTCGAATCCAAGTAGTGCTTTCTTTACTTTCTTTTTAAGGTTTGCTAGAGCTTCATCTTTTTTATTAATCATCGCTTCAAGCTCATTCACTCGTGTTTCACGAGATTTTAAATCAGCAGACAATTTTTTTAAGTCAGCTTCTTTTTTAAATAAAGAAGTTTCTAAAGCACGCAAAGCATCTTCTTGATTTTGCAAATCAACTTGAGTTTGCTGCAATTGAGTCATTAGTTTGTCAGTCGCAGATTTGTTTTTGGAAGATTGCTTGTTGTTTTTATCCGTAAGCAAACGATATGTTTCTTTTAGGTTGTCATAATTATTGTTCATGGTTAGAAGGTCAATTTTCGACTCTGCTAAATCGCTTTGAAACTGACTTCGCTGTTTTTGAATCATTTCAATTGAGGCCTTCAACTCATTATTTTGTTCTTCTAAATCTTGGTTAAGAGTTTTTAATGCAGAATTTTCATCTCTACAAGCCTGTTGTCTTGCCTTTAATTCCTCATACTTTTTTGCTGGAATGCACGAAAAAAGCATGCTAACCATCAAAGCATAAATTATATAGTGTTTTTTTGTAGCCATTATAACTGTTTTAAGAGACAATAATATCCTTTAATATTGCAGTGTTATTAAGGGGTAAGGGTTATTTATAAACATCCAATTATTAAAAACCGTTTTAGCATTAAAAAAAGGATGCGTTTTTTTGCAGTATTGAATAAATTCATACCTTTGCGAACTTTCACTTAAAAAGTGGATTTTGAGAAGTTTAAGTGAATATATAATTAAGTTTGAAGGGTTGAAACAAGGAACTCATTTTTATGAGTTTGATGTGGATAACGCGTTCTTTGAGGAATTTGATTGTTTTGAGTTTAAAAAATCATCTTTTAAGATAGATTTGGAATTCGAAAAGCAATCAACTATAATGTTGCTAACGTTTAATTTTACAGGAACAATTACTGTTCCTTGCGATCGGTGTTTGGATGATGCAGATGTAGATGTAGATGGTGAAGAGAAATTAATTGTGAAGTTTGGAAATGAAGAATATGATGAAACAGACGAAATTTTAATGCTTCCAATACATGAACATGAAATAAATGTAGCTAAATATATTTACGAATTTATAAACGTAAATCTCCCTCAAAAAAGAGTGCATTTCGAAGGATTATGCAATCAGAATGTGATTGATAAACTTGAAAGAATAGAACAAAAAGAAGATATTAATGAAGACCCAAGGTGGTCAACATTAAAAGGTATAAATTTGAATAAAAATAAATAAAAATGGCACATCCTAAACGAAGAATCTCAACACAAAGAAGAAGAAAGAGAAGAACTCACTATAAAGCTGTAGCGCCAACATTGGCGAACTGTTCTAATTGTGGAGCTCCAACATTATATCACAGAGTTTGTGGAGAATGTGGATTCTACAGAGGAAAACAAGCTATAGAAAAAGAAATAGCACTATAATTTTTATAGGTAAAAAAACGAATAAAAACTTATTGGTTCAGCAATCTGAATCGGTAAGTTTTTTGTTTTATATGACCATTCATTCGATATATTTTTTACCTTCGTTTGTTCATATTGCTAATAAAGAACTATGAGTAAAATTACTGCAGCAATTACAGCGGTTAATGGATATGTTCCTGACTACGTTTTAGATAACAAAGAGTTAGAAACAATGATAGAAACCACTGATGAGTGGATTACTTCCAGAACCGGAATAAAAGAACGAAGAATACTTAAAGGAGAAGGAAATGGAGTGTCAGTAATGGGCGCTGAAGCAGTAAGAGGATTGTGTAAAAAAAGAGGGATTTCTCCAGAAGAAATTGACTTATTAATTTGTTGCACAGTAACTGCAGACCATATTTTTCCAGCAACAGCTAATATTATTACAGATAAAGTAGGAGCAATAAATGCTTTTGGCTTTGATTTAAATGCTGCTTGTTCTGGATTTATTTATGGATTAGTAACAGGTTCTAAGTATATAGAATCAGGTTCTCATAAAAAAGTGGTGATAGTAGGAGTTGATAAAATGTCTGCAATTGTTGACTATACAGATAGAGCAACTTGTATCATTTTTGGAGATGGAGGTGGAGCTGTTTTATTAGAGCCAAATGAAGAAGGTTTGGGAGTTCAAGATTCAATCTTAAGGAGTGATGGTTCAGGAGCAAAATATTTAGCTCAAAAAGCAGGAGGCTCAGCTTATCCTCCAACTCATGAAACAATTGATGCAAGAGAGCATTATGCTCGTCAAGATGGGAAGGTGGTATTTAAGTTTGCGGTTACCAAAATGGCTGATGTGTCAGCTGAAATAATGAAGAATAATAATCTTTCTGCAGATGATATTGCTTGGTTAGTTCCTCACCAAGCAAATAAAAGAATAATTGATGCTACGGCAAGAAGAATGGGGGTGAGTGATGAGAAAGTAATGCTGAACATTGAGAAATATGGAAATACGACATCTGGAACAATTCCATTATGCTTATGGGAATGGGAAAACCAATTAAAAAAAGGAGATAATATTATTATTGCTGCTTTTGGAGGTGGGTTTACTTGGGGATCCATTTATATGAAATGGGCCTACAATTCTTAAAAGAAAATTAATTTTAAAGGTATAAAATCAAACAATAATAATTATGAAGCCATCAGAAATTCAAGATTTAATAAAATTTGTTGCGAAATCTGGCGTAAGTGAAGTTGAAATTGAAAATAAAGATTTTAAAATCACAATAAAAACACCACCACATAAAAAAGGGAAATTTCTTATTGAGGCAACTCAAGAAGTGGTTCAGGGGCAGACTTCTGCGGCATCACCCGCAACGGCTCCAGTCCTAGCTGCTCCAGTGGCTAATGCTGAAGATCCACCAGCTTCTTCTAATGAAGCAGAAGGGGATGATTCAAAATACATTACGATTAAATCTCCAATGATTGGAACTTTTTATAGAAAACCATCACCTGACAAGCCTAATTTTGTAAATGTAGGAGATGATGCTGGTGAGGATACTATTGTTTGTATGATTGAAGCAATGAAGTTGTTTAACGAAATAGAGGCAGAAATTACAGGTAAAATTGTAAAAGCGCTTGTTGATGACGGTTCTCCAGTAGAATATGACCAGCCTTTATTCTTGGTTGATCCATCTTAATTAATGATATCTTAACGATTATTGAATAATCAAGTGAGTTTTAAAACGGTTAGTTAGAAAACTATGTTTAAAAAAATATTAATAGCGAATAGAGGGGAAATTGCTTTAAGGGTAATTAGAACGTGCAAGGAAATGGGGATTAGTACTGTTGCAGTATACTCTACAGCAGATGCAGATAGCTTACATGTTAGGTTTGCAGACGAAGCAGTTTGTATTGGTCCTCCTAAAAGTGCAGAATCATACTTAAATATTCCTAATATAATTGCTGCTGCAGAAATTACTAATGCAGATGCTATTCATCCAGGATATGGGTTTTTATCGGAGAATGCAAAATTTTCTAAAATCTGTGAGGAAAACGGAATTAAATTTATTGGCGCATCACCAGAAATGATTGATGGAATGGGAGATAAAGCGTCTGCTAAAGTTACAATGCAAAAAGCAGGAGTTCCTGTAGTTCCAGGATCTAAAGGTTTATTGAAAGATTTAGCGGATGCTAAAGCAACGGCTAAAAAAGTTGTTTATCCTGTAATGATAAAAGCTACTGCTGGTGGCGGTGGTAAAGGAATGCGTGTTGTTTGGAGTGAAGATGAAATGGAAGAGCATTGGGATTCTGCCAGGCAAGAATCTGCAGCTGCTTTTGGAAATGACGGGATGTATATGGAGAAATTCATAGAAGAACCTCGGCATATTGAAATTCAAATAGCGGGAGATGCTTATGGCAATGTTTGTCATATGTCAGAAAGAGATTGCTCTATTCAAAGAAGGCATCAAAAATTATTTGAAGAAACGCCTTCTCCTTTTATGACAAAATCTCTTCGTAAAAAAATGGGTGCAGCAGCAATTAAAGCTGGAAAAGCAGTTAAGTACGAGGGAGTAGGAACTGTTGAGTTTTTAGTAGATAAGAATAGAAATTTCTATTTTATGGAAATGAACACTCGTATTCAAGTAGAACATACAATTACGGAAGAGGTCATTAATTTTGATTTAATAAAAGAGCAAATTAAGCTAGCTGCAGGGCATAAAATGAGTGGTAAAAACTATGAGCCAGCAATGCATTCAATGCAATGTAGAATAAATGCAGAAGACCCTTTTAATGGTTTTAGACCGAGCCCTGGAGAAATAACAACTTATCACGAGCCTGGTGGTCATGGAATAAGAATAGATACGCATGTATATGCTAATTATGTGATACCTCCGTACTATGATTCAATGATATCTAAATTGATTGTTACTGCTCAAACAAGAGAAGAGGCAATAAAGAAAATGGAGCGTGCGTTAGATGAATACATTATAGAGGGCATTAAATCAACTATACCATTTCATCAACAATTAATGCAAGATGAAAACTTTAGAAAAGGAGATTTTACAACAAAATTCATGGAAACATTTGTAATAAAAGAAAAATAAAATAACTTTAGACTCATTAAATTTTTATTTATGGACAAAAACGTATATAAAGTATTAGTTCCGCACGATTTTACAGCGGTTGCTGATTGTGCAGTTAGCCATGCTTCAAAACTTGCTAAATCCTTTGATGGTGAAGTATATCTATTACATGTAGTATCAAAGCCTAAAGAAGTAGATGCTGCAAAACAAAAGTTAGAAAAATTGGTTGAACAAGCTGACAGTAAATATGATGTTAATACACATGTTATCGTAAGGATTGGAAATATTTTTGAAGATATAGGGGATGTTGCTTCTGAAATAGGAGCAGGATATATTGTTATGGGGACTCATGGTGCTAAAGGAATGCAAAAAATTATGGGGAGTCACGCATTGAGAGTAATATCTCATTCAAAAGTTCCATTTATAATTGTTCAAGAGAAAGGCCCTAGTGATACTGATGCATACGATGACATCGTATTACCAATAGATCATTCAGATGTTACGAAGCAAAAATTACAAATCGCAGCAAATATTGCTACACATTTTAATAGTAAAATTCACATTTTTGCAGCTAAAGAAAATGATCAATTTTTACAAGTTAAGTTAGATAGAGAGTTAACTTTTGCTAAAAAATATTTTACTGAAAAATCAATTAGTTATAGTATAGAAAACGCTTCAGAATCTGGTGGGTTTAAAAAACAATTGATACGATTTGCAGCTAAAATTAGTGCAGATATGATTGCAATTGTAAATACACGAGATGGAGCTTTATTACCTGACTTTCTTGGTAGTGAAGAACAAGAGGTAATTGCTAATGATGCTGAGATTCCAGTGATTATTACTAATCCAACACATCAATTTATTTCAAGTAGTGTGTTTGGAACCTGATTTAAAATATAGAAAAAAAGCCCCAGCAGAATTCTGCTGGGGCTTTTTTTATGCTCATTATCTCACAATATATTGTTTACATTATTTTAAAAGTATTGTTTGCCTAAATCTTAATACAGATATCTTTACACTATAAAATAAATATAATTATGAATTTTCGATTATTGATAATATTACTTTTTATAAATGCTACAGCATTTTCTCAGCTTCATACCTATAAATGGACCAACGAAAAAAAGAAAGCTGAAGGTGTTGTGAAAAATGGATTAGAGCAGGGCATTTGGACTTTCTGGAGTAAAGAAGGAGTGATACAGCAAGAAGTAACCTATAAAGATGGGTTGTTTGATGGGAAGTATACCAATTATAATGGACAAGGGAAAAAGAGAGAGGAAGGGTTTTTTATCAGGTCGAAAAAAGAAGGGGTTTGTAAAATTTGGTATGCTGATGGAAATTTAGAAATGATAGGTTATAATAAAAATGGATATCAGGATAGTTTATGGACATTCTATTATCCTTCAGGTAACAAAAAAGAAGAAGGAACTTTTAAAAAAGATGAGCGAGATGGAGAATGGAGAACTTGGTACGACACTAAAAAAATAAAAAGTGTTAGAGATTTTAGAGTAGATGGAATTTATATAATGAGTTACTATAGTGCGTCAGGAGAGCAAATGGTAAATGATGGGCTAGGGAAATACGTAGAATACCACCAAAATAAAATTGTAAAAATTAAGGGAGATTATGAAGGGGGAAGAAGAACAGGATTGTGGGTTGAGTTTGATGTAAATGAGAATCCAATTTCATCAGGAAATTACAAAAATGGAATTATGACTGGAGATTGGATTTACTATTGGAATGATAGTAAGCAACCAAGATTAACAGGAAGTGTTAGCAATGGTAAAAAAGATAAATTGTGGTCTTATTGGTATCGAAGTGGACAAAAATTAAAAGAGATAAACTTTTTAATTGGGAAAGAGAATGGGCAAATGAAGGAATGGTTTGAAGATGGAAGCCTTAGTGTAGAAGGCCTTTATATAAATGGTGAAAAAGATGACAAGTGGATATTTTGGTTACAAAATGGTGAAAAAGATTTTGAAGGAAGTTTCAAAATTGGGTTAAGAGATGGTCTTTGGACTTTTTATAGTGATAGTACTGGGAATAAGAGTTATGAAGGAATTTATATAGATGACAAACGAAATGGAGAGTGGACTTTCTGGTATTTAAATAAACAAATCTGGAAGCAAGGGAATTATTTGAATAATAAAAAAGACAGTGAATGGAGTTATTGGAATGAAGAAGGCCAATTAGTTATGCAAGGGAATTTTAAAAACGGAAAAGAAGAAGGAGAATGGAAATCTTGGTTTGATAACGGTTCAAAAAAAGATATTGGAAATTTCGCTACAGGGGTAATGAATGGACATTGGAATGGATGGTTTGAAAACGGACAGCAAGATTATAAAGGAGAGTATCAACAAGGGTTAAAAGATGGTATTTGGGAGCATTGGTACCTTAACGGTCAACAAGAGCTTTTGGATGCCTATTTGGTTAAATCAAAGCCCGATACGAGCTATTTAAAAGATTCAAAAAATAAATACGCGCAATTTATTAAAGAAGTTTTAATCTCTGTGCAAGAAGGCCCACATTATTCTTGGTATGAAAACGGTCAGCCTAAGGATGAAGGAACTTTTAAAAATAATGCGCAAGATGAGAAATGGACCTATTATTATGATGATGGAAAGAAATTATATGAGCAAACATTTGTAAAAGGAAGGCAAGAAGGGAAAGTGACTTCTTGGTATGCTATTGGAACATTAGAAAGTGTTAAGTACTTTAAAAATGGCAAATCAAACGGTAAGTGGACTTACTATGAAAAACAAGCTGGAAAAATTAAAAGCGTTATGTATTTTAAAGATGGTGTTAGAATTAAGAAGTAAAAACTAAACAGTCATTATATCTTTTTCTTTGGCTTCAATTAAAGCATCAATTTTAGTAGAAAAACCATCTGTTATTTTTTGAATTTCACCTTCTGCATCTTTAGCCTGATCTTCACTTAATCCATCAGTTCCAAGCTTTTTTATTTCATCATTGGCATCTTTCCTAGCATTTCTAATCCCAACTTTAGCATCTTCACCTTCAGACTTAGCTTGCTTGCTTAATTCTATTCTTCTTTCTTCAGTAAGAGCAGGAATGTTTATTAAAATGGTTTCGCCATTATTCTGGGGGTTTAATCCTAGGTTAGCATGAGCAATCCCTTTTTCTATTTCTTCTAATAGTGATTTTTCAAAAGGTTGAATTGATAAAGTCCTACCATCTACAGCATTTACATTAGCTACTTGATTTAATGGAGTTAACGATCCATAATATTCAACAACTACTTTATTTAGCATCATAGGTGTTGCCTTTCCTGCTCTAATTTTTTGTAGTTCTATATCTAAGTGTGCCATGGCGTTGTCCATAGCTTCTTTAGCGGCATCTAGTGCAAATTGAATTTCTTCGGTCATAGTTTTAAATTTGAAATAAAGATATTAAAATTTAAAACTCTACCAACGTTCCAACATTAGTTTCTTGATTAACTACTCTTTTTAAGGTGCCTGGAGTATTCATATCAAAAACAATGATAGGTAATTTATTCTCTTTGCAAAGCGTGAAAGCAGTCATGTCCATTACATTTAACCCCTTCTTGTAAACTTCATCAAAAGATATGGTGTCATATTTAGTGGCAGAACTATCTTTTTCTGGGTCGGCAGTATAAATACCATCTACTCGTGTTCCTTTTAAAATAACATCAGCTTCAATCTCAATAGCCCTTAAACTTGCAGCAGTATCAGTTGTAAAATATGGATTACCAGTTCCAGCTCCAAAAATCACTACTCGTCCTTTTTGTAAATGACGAACAGCTCTTCTTTTAATAAATGGCTCAGCAATTTCTTTCATTTCTATAGCTGTTTGAAGTCTTGTATAAACATCAATGGATTCTAACGCAGATTGCAATGCCATACTGTTTATTACCGTGGCTAGCATTCCCATATAATCTCCTTGGGTACGTTCCATTCCGCCTTCTTCTGCTTGTATACCTCTAAAAATATTCCCTCCACCAATTACGATCGCAACTTGTACACCTTGGTCTACAATCTCTTTAATTTCTTCAGCATATTCAGCTATTCTGTTGTTGTCAATACCAAATTGCTTGTCGCCCATAAGGGCTTCTCCACTTAGTTTCAAGAGAATTCTTTTGAAAGCCATAATTAATTAGTTTTTGGTCAAAAAAAAGAGAGAATTTAAATTCTCTCTTTTTAATAATATAATATGTTATCCTAACATTTTTCGTTTGAAATCTGTCACTGTCAAGCCATTTTCCGTATCGTTTAAGAATTGACTAACGGTCTTTTTATTATCTCTAACTGAAGCTTGATTTAATAAAGTGTTTTCCTTTAAGTATTTTTTCACTTTACCTTCAGCTATTTTATCAATAATGTTTTCAGGTTTTCCTTCTTGTATGGCAATCTCTCTACCTAGTTCCATTTCTTTAGCAATAACTTCAGGAGCAACTCCAGATTCATCTATTGCAATAGGATCCATAGCAGCAATTTGCATAGCCACTTGTTTTCCAGCTTCACTAACCGCTTCACCAGTTTTGTTAAAAGCAACAATAGAAGCTAATCTGTTTCCAGGGTGATTGTATGCGATAGCTTGTTCAGCTTCAACAAATTCGTAACCAGATACTTCAATTTTTTCTCCAATTACACCAGTTTGTTGTATTACCTTTTCACCAATAGTCATTGCTTCACCATCAAAAGTTAATTCCTTTAATGCATCCAAAGATGCAGGGCTATTAGCAATAGCTGCATCTAAAATAGTAGTTGCAAAAGTATTAAATTCAGCATTTTGAGCTACGAAATCAGTTTCGCAATTTACTACAACTAAAACAGCTTTTTTACCATCTTCAGTAGTTTTAGCTAAAATTAAACCTTCATTAGCATCTCTGTCACCTCTTTTAGCGGCAACTTTCTGTCCTCTCTTTCTTAATATATCAATTGCTTTATCGAAATCTCCTTCTGCTTCAACTAAAGCATTTTTGCAGTCCATCATCCCTGCACCTGTTTGCTTACGTAAATTATTAACGTCTGCTGCTGTAATTTTTGACATCTTAAATATGTATTAAAATTGGTTGATTTATTTTGATTCAGTTTTAGCCTCTTCTTTTGATTCAGTTTTAGCCTCTTCCTTAGTCTCTACTTTCTCAGTTT
>JAESUI010000389.1 GCA_016763135.1 Flavobacteriales bacterium | reverse complement strand
TAAAAATCCTGAGATGGTAAATATTGCTACTATCATAGGATAATCATAATTCAATATTGCATTAAACGTTTCTAACCCCATTCCTGGTAGGGAAAAAATTACTTCTATAATAACGGAGCCTCCAATAGCAACTGGAAATATATTAGCAAATACAGTTATAATAGGGAGCAAGGAATTTCTCAGGGCATGTTTAAGTACCACTTTCTTTTCGCCAAGACCTTTAGCTCTTGCAGTTCTTATAAAATCTTGCCCCATTACATCTACCATTCCAACCCTCATAATTCTACTTAAGAAAGCAAAAGAGCTGTAGGTGTAGGTAAATAATGGAAGAACCATATAAGGCCAATGGTGCGCCATTGATTTAAAAATACCCCAATCTTCATCATAAATTGCTGGATCTTGCCATCCTGATTCTGGGAACCAAACTAGCATATCAGGATTTGCGAAAGTATAGAGTAGTAGTGTACCTATAAAAAAGGAAGGCATGGAATAAAAAATGAATAAGATGATGGATGAACCACGATCAAAGCCTGAATCTTTCTTGTATGCAGAATAAATCCCAATAGGAATACTCACCAAATAGGCTATTATTATGGATAGGAAAATGAAAACAAACGATACTTTAAATTTTTGCCAAATTTTATCTGAAACAGGCTGATTGTCAATATAGGAAGTTCCAAAATCACCTCTTATCACCCCTTTTGTTCCTCTTTTTTCACTTCCAAATAGCCAATTAGCATATTGGTTATCCCAATGAAAAATTATTTTAGGAACATAAGTTTTCCAAGGTGTGGCATCTTGTTTTAAATCCAAAAAAGAAGCCTTAACTACAATAAATCTATCTGCTAAAGGTTTTAAAAACTTATATTCTTTATAGGTATTTTCTAATGCTTCTATTTTAGCGTTAATAACAGGTTCATTATACGATTCTAAAAGATTTAAAACACTGATGCTCGAATTATTTTTAGCATCATTAATTTCATTTTTACTGTAGGTTGCATTAATAATGGTGTCAATTCTGGCAGTATCTCCTTCACCTATTTTTACGTAACTAATAACAGAGTTATCCCTGTAAATTTTCTCAATATCTAAAATACTATGTTCTTCTGATAAGGTTTTTAAGGTGTGGTAGTATCTAGATACTGCTTCCCAATTACCATATTTTCGAGTTAGGTTTTGTAGGTTTTCTTGTTGTGATTTATCATCAATTCTGTAAAGTGTATCACAATCACCTAAAGTCGCTAGGCTTACATAAAATATAGGTAAATCGAGCCCCAATCTTTTTCTAATGTCTTGTTTTACTTTTTTTGTAGCAGAAGATTGCTGATCAGCTGTTCCTTCTTTATTGGCAGATTTTGATAATCTTTCAACAGGATCACCAGGGGCATTTGTACTAATCACAAAAGCCATCAATGATATAATAATCAATGTTGGAATAAATATTAATAGTCGTTTAAATATATAACGTAACATATCTATTTAACTGGTTTTTGTGATGTTCCAGCAAACTCTGGTTTTAAAATTAAATTATTTAAAATTACTCCTGGCTTATCATTGTACATATCAGCATTATCAAAACGCTTGTGTATTAGCACTTTTCGTTGCCTGCTCATTAATACAATATATGCCTGTTCATCGTAAATTTTTTGTTGTAATGCTTTTAGTGCAGCTATGTGTTTTCCTTTATCTAACGATGTATTGGCCAATGCAATAATAGAATCACTTTC
Organism: Flavobacteriales bacterium; assembly: GCA_016763135.1. GTDB lineage: Bacteria > Bacteroidota > Bacteroidia > Flavobacteriales_E > Vicingaceae. The sequence continues at coordinate 1,779 of JAESUI010000389.1, read as the reverse complement.
TGCATCACCAAACCCAGTAAAGTTAGATCCTTTTGTTGCCCATGAATTGGTGTGCCATAACTGTATAGGATCTTGGTATCCAGAACCACCACCCCATGCACCCATCATAGCATCAAATTTATGATCGTAAGCATTTTTGTAAAAAATAGTAAAGTCCATCGGGAAAGGAACCAATTCAATTCCTGCTTTATACATTTCTTCTTTAATCATTAACACTTTTTCTTTAGTACTTGCTCTTCCGCTCATGTAGCTTAGTTTAAAAGAAAATTGTAGCTTTTCTCCATTAACCATTTTGTCTCTAATGTATTTCCATCAGTATCAACCCATCCAGCTTCATCTAATAATTTTTCGGCTTTTTTAATATTAAATTCAATGGGTTTTAAATCCCAATTGTATGCTTTTTTTAAAGGAGACATTTGTGCAACTTGTCTACTTCCTATACCTTGTTCAATAACCTGAATAATTTCATCAACAGGTACTAAATGAGCCATGGCTCTTCTCACATTCTTATCGGTAAAAAATGGTTTATGTTCGCTACCATCAGGTTTCATGTTTAATCCAATATAGTCATAGGTATATTCAGGAAGAAATTTAGAATGATAGTTTTTATTGAAGTAATCAATCTCTTGAAGTTTCATTAACTTAGATGTGGTTAGTAAAGTTGACACATCAATTTTTTGGTTTTTTATGGCCAAGTAAGATGCCGCATCATCAGTAATAATTTTAAAAATGATTTTATCAGGGTAATTTTGATTGTAGATGAAATCAGATTTATCACCATACCAATTTTTCTTCTTCTCAACAGTAATATACCCTCCAGGTATAAATTCAGTAACTTGGTAAGGGCCTAATCCAACTAATTTTTCAGGAACATAACTATTATCACCTTTATTAAATTCATTAAACCAATTTGTTATCTCTTCAGTAGGTTTATAGGTAAGATCATGAATTTGTTTAAAAGTGAAATTATCTAATACACCTTTAGGATCCCAATAAGATTTCTGTTGCATATAAATTTCCTCATAGATGGTTAAATTCTCTACATGAAGCTTTTTTGTTTTAACAATAAATTTGTTTGGATTACTTGGGTGCTTGATTACATCATCAATTATTCCAGAATAAATTCCCTTAACTTGAGTGTTGTTAGTAAGAGGTGCAATTTGAAGCTTTGTAGTAAAAATAACATCATCAACAGTAAATGGTTTTCCGTCATCCCACTTAACACCTTCAATTAATTCATAAATGTATTCAAGACCATCTTCAGAAGGAATAGGCATTTCTTTTATCAGAAAAGGAATCCTTTCTAAGGTTCTTAAATCAAGTTTTATAAGTGTTCTTTGGGTGTAATTAAAAATGTAAGTCCTGTTTCCTGAGTTATCATTAAAAGGATGTAAACCATCAGGGCTAGATGAAAGATGGGCTATTATTGTGTTTTTTGATAAATCACGGTCATCAACGCAGGACAAGATAGCAAGAAGAAAAAAACAGCTAATAATTAATTTATAATGCTTCATTTAAGTTGCCCACTTTTGTAAGGGATACAAATATAACATTACCAACTTATTATTGCCATGATTTTGCACAAAATCCTAATAAGAGTAGATTAAATAGGGGTAATTAAAATTGAAGTGAAAAAAAAGGAGGTTTTGTTTTTACATTAAAATTTGATTGTTACTTTTGCTTTCCGTTTTGGAGAGGTGGGTGAGTGGCTTAAACCGCATGTTTGCTAAACATGTGTACGGGAAACTGTACCGGGGGTTCGAATCCCCCTCTCTCCGC
>JAESUI010000388.1 GCA_016763135.1 Flavobacteriales bacterium | reverse complement strand
TCCAGTTGCACCATCATTTCCTGTAGTAGTTAAAGTGTATCCTATCCTAGAATGGTTGATTCCGTATATTAAAGAAACTCCAGCTTCAAATGTACCACCTTTCTTATTGGTCGTTTTTATTGCTATGCCACCACTTAAGCTTGGTATAATTTTAGTAATTGAAGATTTGTTAGTGGTTACTGTATGGGTGAGTGGGTCAGAAATAGTGTCTGAATTAATCATACCGTATGGATTAAACTTAGGTTCATTCATTGTAATTTTTTCTTTATGATAAGTAAATGTTACTCCAAATCTATGAGAGACAGATACATTTGATTTACCTAATCTGTAATTATATTGTATCTGAATAGGGATATGATGCTGATAAATTATATGTTTTCCTAATCCAATTCTTTCCCTGTTGACTTTTGGTACGGCCCTATACATATTTCTGTTAAAAGAATAACTCGTAAAGAAGCTAAGATTTTTATAAATGGGAATGTCAAAAAAAAATGAAATCATTGGTTGTGATCGTGTTGTTCCACCAAAACCGGTCGGGGCACCTAAATTACCTGATGATTGTTCCCCTGTATGAGAATTTCCATCTATATCTCTTAAATCACTAAAACTATTTATTATTACAATGCCCATCTTAAGGATTGTTTTTTTATGTTGAGACGCTAATGCACTATCTGGCAACAATTTAATTATATCTTTTTTTAGTTTGGCTGCATATTTATAATTTTCCTCTTGTACTGCTTTTTTCAGAAGTTTTTTCAAGTCAATGACTCTTTTATATTCAGCTGCAGTAGAATGATTTTCATTGGTAATTGCTTTTTCCATTAAAACTTCTAATTCTTCAATAGAATAGTCTATTCCTGTTTTTTGAGTGAACCCTAAAACAGGCAATAAAAAAATAAGAATATAGATTACAGTTTTCAAAAACATAATTTTTATGTAAGTTATACTTAAATAGCTACTGAATCACAGTAACATTGCCTTTTTTAAATGTTGTTTTAGCATCGGAGTAATACAACGATAAAAGGGATTTTATCCTACTTCGGTTCCAATATTAAAGTCACTTTATTGAAATCTGCTGCACTATTAATTACTGTTCGGTAATCTTCATACAGTTCTGGTGAAATTTCAATAATAGTATAATACTCATCAGCAGTTACTGTAACTTTATTGCCTTCTACTTTGTATGAAGAGATAAATATAAACAAGATTTCCCCATCCTTTTTTGAATCATTTTCAATATTTATATCATCTAGGTTATTTATTTGATAGCCATCAGGTATGGTAAATGTAATTATACGATGATAGCTTCTAGTAAACTCTGTTTCTACAGGTAATATTCTTTTTTTATCTTGATACATTTCCATTTGAGGGCCAATTAATTCTCCCATTTTAAAGAGGTATTTATTTCCTGCTTTCTCTACAAAAACATCTGTTTCTGCATTCGCTTTTACTTGGAATGGTTTAAATCCGAAAGATGCTGCATCATCATTAAAAACAGTTTTGTTGGTAATTTCAATGTCTTCACTTAAGAATTTTACCTGTGCATCTATTACTTCTTTTTTGTTTTTTTCATCCAATAGGTGCATAATGGTTTGCGTATACATTGCGTAGTATCCTCCAGATGCATGATCTATCGTTAATTCTGTTTTAGTTATGTCTTCGCTGTCAAACTCTACATCAACAATGATATTGCTGTATGTCTTTTCGTAATGAACTGGTGTGATAAATTTAATTTTCCCTATGCCTGTGTTAAAATCACCTAAAGTAACTTCTTTAACAAATAAACCATAGTTGTTGGTTAAATGTGGTGGTGGGTAACCAATTCTTGAACTGATATCTGTTGGGGATAGAAAAGATTTGATACCTGGGAAATAAAATAAATAATCGGTTAGGAAATTATTTGCTTCAAAATCTTTATCAAACTTAATAGAAGAACGATCTGAAGTCATTACTAATTGGATTTTAATATCTAGCAGTTTAAAAATACGAGCATAGAGTTTAAGAAAACCTGATTCATCAGCAAAGTTATTTTTTAAAATAAAAGATATTTCACTAAAGTCAGGGCTATTTGCATCAACCATAAAGATGGTTTTTTTAATGTAATCTTCGATGGCTCTAATTTTTGCAATTTCACCTTTAGCTTCTTTTACATTACTTAGTTTGATTAATTTGTTTAACTCTTTTGTCTCAGATTTATTAGTGTTGTTGTATAGGAAACTGTATGCATTTTCTGCATTTTTACCATAAGAAGAGATGTCATAAGATCCAGTAGTTATGTTTCTATCTAATTTATATACAATAAATTCTCGTTGGGCATCATAAGATGCTTGTGATTCTCTATCTAATGCCGGGATGGTGTCTATTTTTAATGACCAGTGAGCTTTCTCAGTATCGTTAGTGTCTTTGAAAATTGAATCTAACCCATTGTAACATTTAAACTCAAAAATTAAGTTAGAGGGAGAGTATAAATCAAACTCTATGTTGTATTTAGGATGACTCGTTTGAAAAGCCATTCGTCTTCCTTTATAACTAGGGTATTTTTTAAACACATAATAGTATTCTACAAAGCTTCCTTTTTCAACTCCTTCAAAAGTAAAGTACTTGTATTTTTGTTTTGTCTCATCATCTTCAGCTGTCAATATTTTTGATTCATCTAGCTCAATAACTTTTCCATCTTTAGTAATTACCCGGCCTTTGTTTATAACAAGCTCAGTGCTTGATGAATAAGGTAGGTAAATCTTATTATTATCCTCTATTGCTTGATCAGAATTTAACCAAAGTATATGGTGTTCTAAAGCATACTCTATTAAATCACCATCTTTATTATATATAAACTCTCTTACTGCTTTATCTTTATAGGTAACTATCCCGACAGAGTCATCTTCATTAATAGTGTATTCAGGTTTTTCATCCCAATCGTATGTTTTGTAAAAAGGTTCATCTTGCGCATAACTTGTTAAACTGATTAGTAAAACTAAGATGGAGAGTGTTTTTTTTAATTGTATCATATCCTGGTGTAATTATATTAATCTTTTTTAAGCACGATCGATTCTTTAAATGCCTTTTCTATTTTCTCAATAAAATCGTTAAATGCTTTATGCTCTTCTTTCTTTATAATTAGAAAGTCAAATGTAATGTCATAACTGTAATGTATTTTATTTCCTTTATGAACGTAGTTAATATGAGCATTAAATTTATCATATTCTAAGGATGTATTAGGTGGGAGGTATTCAACATGGTAACCATCTGGAATAGTTAATTCGTTGACATAAACGCTATAGTTTCTGTATTTAAATTCTTTATCTAATTTATCTTCCTTTTTAATTTTATAGACAAAAACATTTTTAGAAAGATTAAGATTTACATATTTTTCATCACCAGCACTTAGTACATAATTGTTAATGTTAAAAGAATAATCGATAATAAAATCTTTTTCGTAATCGTACTTATTAGTCTCTTTAAAGTTTTCTATTAAAAATTTATTATTTCCTTTTCTAAGAATTGTGGTATAAAAACTTTTAAGATTATCTGCAGTTTTTAGCTGTTCTAAAATATTATAATAATCTATTTTTTGATAACCATTTAGTGCCACTTTTCCTGTTCCGGAGAGATTATTGTCAGTGATGTTCAAGTAGACAGTGTCGTTGAGGTAGTTTTTGTTTGCAGCTACAATAGGTACTTTTTTTACTAGGTATTGAGTAGAGTCAATGGCAATTAATGCTTCTTTTCCTTGAATAAAAGATGAGGGTAAACCTAAAGGATAGAATCGGCCAGTAGCATCTAAAAAGTAGATGTCTTCACCATCAATATATGTCAGAATCATGTGATTGTCAGAAGCTGGAGTAGGGACTTCTTCGTAGGTGTAAGGGATTTTTCTTGTTCCTAACCAGGTCAAATTCCCTTTGATTTCTGCAATTTCAAGCATCTCTTTCATGATGCTAGAGTTGTCTTTACAGTCGCCATACTTTTTAGCATATATATCATTTGCTTCTCTAGGAACAAAGCCACCTAAAGCATATTCGAATGCTACATATTTAATGTTTTGTTGAGCCCAATAATAAATGGCTTTTACTTTTTCTAAGTCTGTTTTTTTATCGTCAATTAAAGAATGGACAATTTTAACAAGCTCATCGTCTGGGTCTGTTTTATTCACGTTCCTAATCAGTTCATAATACCAATTGTAAAGTCCTCCAACACCTGTTAGAAGTTCTGTTTCCTCATTCTTAATTTCATATGATGAGATGTAGGGTATGAGGTGAGCAATTTCGTTTCTAAAATTTACTGCATCATTTTCAGACTCATATTTCCCAGCATTTTTTATTACCCATTTATAAATCACATTATTTCCTTTTTCTTCCTGGGTAAATTGAATATTTAAAGTGTCAGTGTTAAACTCTTTAAATATTAGTGTTATCCGTTTGTCAGCAGTTATTGTATAGATAGATTTAATAATGGGGTAAAAATTTCCAAAATAGAAAGCACTTAAAAAACGGGGGTTTTTTATTTCTTCTTTGTAAGACATCTTCGTTTTAGAGCCTTCTTTTAGGTTCGAATAAATAAAGTTTACCGATTTAGTATCATCATAAAATGCTGCACCAGAAAGGTCATCTTTATGTTTAAAATCTTTTACTTTGAGTTCTTTATACTTGTTTTTTTCATATACAAACGAAGAAGCTTTTATATTGGATAGTTCAAAAAAAGTAGAGTAAGAAACAGATTCTTCCGAATAAAAATTTGCTTTAGCATTTAAAAAAAGATCTTCATTTTGATAGTTGACGTTTATAACTATATCATTATTTTCAATACCGATAGTAACATTTGTTTTAGAGAATAATTGTACTTTATCATCATCTGGATAAATCTTTTTATAATGGTTGTATTCATCAGAAAACTGAGCAAATGAACTAGTTGCAGTAATTACTAATAAAAGGAAAATACAGTTTTTTAACATTTACTTATAGATTTTTTCTGAAAATACTTCGTCATCAAAATAGGTTTTTTCTTTAATTAATTTACCAGATTCATTGTAGAATTTACTCTCTCCATGCTTCTCATTATTGATGTAGTTTGTTTGTTCTTTTAATTTCCCGTTAGGATAGTATTCTTTTAGTTCGCCATTTAATTGTCCTAGATTATACGGTTTTTCTGCCATTAATGTACCATCAGGGTAGTAGGCTTTAAAAGTACCTTCTCGTTCATCATTTTCATACTTTTGCTCTTCAAAAATCTGACCAGTATAGTAATATTCTTTATAAATTCCAGTAAAAAGGCCATTTCTAAGTTCCATTTCTCTTGATATTTTTCCATTGTCAAAATAGGCAACAATTTTAGCTGTTTCATTCTTGATAGAAATCATTGGTGTTGGTTTTCCATTTTTATCTAAATAGCCATAACCAATTAATTCTCCATGCTGGTAATACCTAGTTAATTGAGCTTTACCTTCTTCGCTGTAAAAATTAATTTCTCCATGTAAGTTGTTGTTTGTGAAGTCTCTTGTTTGAATTAAAACACCTTGTTTGTTGAATGTTTTTTCTGTTTTAAAGGCATAACCGTATTCATAATGATTTTCTGTTTTGAGTTTTCCATTTTTGTAGTAGGTTTTCCAAACACCATTTTTATTTCCATGAATATATGTTCCTTCTTTTTTTATCTTTCCATTTTCATAATACCATTTCCATAAACCATGGTACTCTCCGTTAAAATAATCACCAGTAACACTTCTTTTTCCACTAAAATAATTGCCAAAATATTTTCCATGTCTTTTTTTATAAAGCATAGCAAATGAATTGTTAATGGTGCCATTGATAAAACGATTTTCAATGTGATAATTTGTAGAGTCAACGGCTATATTTATCTCTTCCATTAACTCTCCTTTTGTATCATAATAATATTCTCTTTTAAGTTCATTTTTAAAATAAAAATATTCGCTAGTTAATGTTCCATCAACTCCATAGTTTTCTGTTGTACCGTACAATTTTCCGTTGGTATAATAATTTCTTTTTTGTAGTGTTCCATTAGCATAGTAGGATAACCATTCCCCATCTAATTCCCCTTTATGATACCAACCTTGTTGATTAATTTTTTTGTTAATGTAATATGATACATAATAACCTTCTAGCGTATCGTTGTTATAAGGCGTAATAGATTCTATGTTTCCATTTTCATAATATTTAGTGATAGCATCTTGCAACAGGTTTTCTTTATGATTTTCTACACTTTCTAATACATGGTTGTCACTATAATATTTCCATTCACCTTCTTTTCCTCCAGAAATATCGTAGATTCCTTCTGAGGTTATGTTTCCATTTGCAGCGTGTCCTTCATAAAAGAATTCTCCTTTTTGTTTTTTAGCCTCTTTAATGATCTCTCCATTTTTGGAGTAGAATTTGTAAGCAATTATTTCTCCTTTACGGTAAGTGTAATCATAATAAAGCTTTCCATCTCTCTCGTATCTTTTGTATGGCCCGTCCGTTTTCCCTTTACTATAGCTTAATTCTGTTGCTAGGGTATTGTCATCAAAGTAGGTTCTCCATTCACCAACAAAGTCACCATCTTCACATTTCCCTTTTTTATAAATATTTCCATTAGTATGGTATTCTATATAGTCACCAATTAATAGCCCTTCAGAATAATTTTTTTTAGTATCAATTTGGCCAATATTATAATATATTATAGTCTCTCCCTCTTTATTATCATCTTTAAAATTCATTTCAGATTTTATTTTTTGATCAGGATAATACTGAAAAACTTTTCCTTCAACCTTTCCTTTTTCATATTGAATTTTATATTCAACAAACCCTTCTCCAAGCGAGTAGTAAGAGAGGTATTCACCTTCATATAAATCATCAACATAGGTAGCAGATTCTACTAAAGCACCATTTTCATCATATTTTTTATAACCACCATTTAACTTTCCTTCTTTGTATTGAGCTTTAACGCTCAGGTTACCATTGTCATGATAAAAAAGATATTCATTGGCCAGTTCTCCATGGTCATACTCGCCTTTTTCTATAATTTTTCCGTTTTTGTCAAACCATTTCCATTTCCCATGTTTTTTTCCTTCATCATCAAATGTGCCAATAGAGGAGATTCTTCCGTTATCATTAAAGACTTTCCATTTGCCTATAGTTTTTTCGTCTTTGTACTTTCCATAACCTTGTACTTTCCCATTATTGTATAGGTATTTCACTTCTATTTTTTTACCGTCTACTATAGCTTCATTTATACTGATAAGCCTAAACCATTCATTTTGGTATTTTTTAATAAAAGATTTAATGCCAGAAATATTTTTGTTGACGATTGCCTTGTATTTTTCATTTTCTACCGAAAAAGCGATGGTATAAGTAAAGTCATCAAACAAATCGTTTTTGTCTGTAAACTTATAAAACGGGACATAGTACTTGTCCCAAAAACCACCATTACCTTCATAATCTTTTAACTGACCTATCATTGCATGATTTTGTTTGATAACAGGAATAATGAGCTTATTACTTATTTTATATTTCTTATTTAATGCAGCATAATTATTAATAATAAGGTCAATTTCTTCGAAGGTGTCATCATCTTCTGATATTTTAACACCAGGATGTTTTTTACTGTCGTTTTTAATTTTAACCATGTTATTATATGAATTAAGTATCTTAAACGACCCGGCTCCATCTGGATTATTCAACAAATACATATTTAAACACATCATGGTTTGAGTGATTAAGTGTTCATCATAACAAAGGATAGCTAATTTTAAATGGCTATTAGCATAAAATGGCTTACAGGTTATTGCTTTTTGATACATTTTTGCTGCTTCAGCATATTTTTTTAAGCCTTCAAGAGCAACACCTTTATTGTAATATAGTTTATAATTTGTTGGGTAAATTTTTAATGCTTTATCGATTGTAGTTGTTGTTTCTTCGTATTTTTCTAGTCCTAGAGTGGCAGAGATTATATTGACTGTAAAATAATAGTGAAAGGGTTGGTATTTAGATTTCAACCCTTCTTTGGCTACTACTATAGCTTCTTCATACTTTTCGGTGCTTATTAAATAATAAGATTTAGAAGTTAAAGCAGAGTAATAAGTAGAATCGTTTTTCGGCACTTTTTCTACTTCTAAAAGTGCATTTTCATAATCACTTTCGGTTTCATATTCTGCAGCTTTTTTCCATACTTCATCTATATCAATCCATTCTACTTTTTCTTGAGCAAAGGCTTCTTGTGTAATAAAAAAAATGCTGATGACTAAAAGTGCTTTTTTCATAATATTTAAATTTAAAATAGATAGAATAGATTTCATAAAATCTACTTGTTAAATGTACAAAATCTAACTATACGAGGTTATGAAAAAAGGCAATAAAATAAAATATTTTTGGATTAAAAAAGGTTGTCGAATTATAGAGGAAGGAACTAAAAAAGTAAATAGAACTATGATGAAAAATAGTTTTCATCACTCAATAGGAAAAATGTTTACATGGTTAGTTGCAAATTAAAATTTTTCTACTAATTCCTTAGTAACTCTCATTTTTTGATACAATTTTTCAGCTTGTCTGTAATACAATGTTTGTTGCCCATCAGAAAAAGCTTTTTCAGGACTTTCGTGTACTTCTACAATAATACCATCTGCCCCACACATTACACCGGCTAATGCCATTGTAGAAACGTGTTGTCTTAATCCAATCCCATGCGAAGGGTCAACAATAACAGGTAAATGTGATTTTTCTTTTAGAATGGGAATAGCATTTAAATCTAAGGTATTTCTGTAAGCATTTTCATATGTTCTGATACCTCTCTCACATAATAGAATCTTTTCATTCCCATTAGAAAAAACATATTCAGCAGAAGCCAATAGTTCATCAATTGTACCAGACATTCCACGTTTAATCATAACGGGTTTATCTACTTTTCCTAATACATCTAACAAATTAAAGTTTTGGGAATTCCGTGCTCCTACTTGAAAAATATCTACATAATCTAACATTTCTTCAACTTGAGAAACCTGCATCACCTCAGTAATCACCTTAATTCCATTATCTGAACAATGCTTATAAAACAGCTTTAAACCATCCATTCCCATTCCTCTAAAAGCATAAGGTGAACTTCTAGGTTTGTAAACGCCACCACGCATTATTTTAATGTTGTTTTGTAATAAATGCTGTACCGTATTTTCAATTTGTGCTTCTCCTTCTATGGAGCACGGCCCAGCCATTATTGCTAATTCGTTTCCGCCAATAGTAACATTATCACCTAAATCAATAATAGTTTTATTTACTTTCCATTTTTTAGAAACCAATTTATAAGCATCTGAAACACGATGAATATCTTCTATCCCATTCATATTCCCGATACTTCTTAAGTCGAAATCAGTTTTAGGAATACCCACAATGTAATTTTTAAATTGTGTTGAGATGATGTTCGATTTAATGTTTAAATCAGACAATTTATTTAAAAGAACTTCTTGTTCTTGTGATGTAATATTATTTGATAATTGAATAATCATAGTACTGTTCTAATAAATTCTTTAACTGTTTGTTTGATGTTGTTGCTGCCTTCTAAGTCTTTTATAAAAGCACTTCCAATTATTGCTCCGTTGGCATGTTGGCAGGCGGTATCGAATGTTTTTTTATCTGAAATTCCAAAACCAATCAATTTCGGGTTTATTAAATCCAAGCTGTTAATTCGTTTGAAATAATCTATTTGAGATTGTTGAATGTCACTTTTTGAACCAGTTATCGCAAATGATGAAACAACATATAAGAATCCTGAACTTTTGGAGTCAATTAACTTTATTCGCTCATTTGTAGTTTGTGGGGTGATTAAGAAAATCATATCTAATCCTAAACTTTCAACTTTTTGTTGATGTTCTTTTTCGTAAATATCTAAAGGTAAATCGGGTATAATAAAACCATCTACTCCTGCAGCTTTTGCTTTTTCAAAAAAAGGATCAGATCCGTACTGCAACACTTGATTGTAATAGCCCATCATCACAATTGGGATGTCTATTGTTTTTCTTATTTCCTCAATTTGATTAAAAATAAGCTCTATTGTAATGCCATTTTTTATAGCAACTTCGCTGCTATTTTGGATGGTAGGTCCATCAGCCAAAGGATCAGAAAAAGGCATCCCAATTTCTATCATATCTACACCATTATTAGTTAATTCTTGAACAATTTCAACAGTATCGTTTAAGTTTGGATAGCCTGCTGTAACATAAATGTTTAATATGTTTTGTTTATTGTTAAATGTATTTTCTATTCTACTCATTGTCCATCATTTTAATATACGTTTCCATATCTTTATCTCCTCTTCCAGAAAGATTGATGACCACGTTTTCAGTGGGGTTGAAATTTATTTTATCCAAAGCTGCTAAAGCGTGGGCAGACTCTAATGCTGGAATTATTCCTTCTAATTTTGTGAGTTGATATGCGGCAGTTAATGCTTCTTTATCTGTCGCTCCAATAAATTTGCCTCGTCCACTTTTAAATAAATGAGCATGTAAAGGCCCTACTCCAGGATAATCTAAACCAGCCGAAATAGAATGAGGTTCTGTAATTTGTCCCTCACTATTTTGCATTAGTAAGGTTTTACTTCCGTGTATAATTCCTTTTGTTCCAACTTGTGTAGTTGCAGCAGTTTTATCAGTATCAATTCCTAGACCATCAGCTTCTACTGCAATTAATTCTACTTTTTCATTATCTAAATAATGATAAAATGCTCCAGCGGCATTGCTTCCTCCACCAACACAAGCAATAATTTTATCAGGGTAATCTCTGCCTGTTTTTTCCATCAATTGACTTTTCATTTCTTCACTTATTATAGATTGGAAACGAGCAACCATGTCAGGATAAGGATGAGGGCCTACGACCGAACCTATCAAATAATAAGTGTCTTCTGGATTTTCAATCCAATCACGAATGGCTTCGTTGGTGGCATCTTTAAGTGTCTTGCTACCTGATATTGCAGGGCGAACTTCGGCTCCTAACATTTTCATTCGAGCAACATTTGGGGCTTGTCTTTTAATGTCAATTTCTCCCATGTAAACAATGCACTCCAAATCCATTAATGCACAAACGGTTGCTGTAGCTACTCCGTGCTGACCAGCTCCAGTTTCAGCAATAATTCGTTTTTTATTCATTCGTTTTGCCAACAATATCTGACCAATAGTATTATTAATTTTATGAGCACCTGTATGATTTAAATCTTCTCTTTTCAAGAAGATATTTGTATTGTACTTTTCTGATAAGCGTTTAGCAAAATAGAGAGGAGTAGGTCGGCCAACATATTCTTTTAATAAATCTTTAAACTCTTCTTGAAAGTCTTCAGATTCTATGATCTGTAAATAGTTTTCTTTCAACTCATTTATATTATGATACAACATTTCAGGAATGAAAGCTCCACCAAAATCACCATAAAATCCTTGCTCGTTAACTTTGTAATTCATTCTTAAATGTTTTAATTTTTTCAATATTCTTTAAGCCTGGTTCAATCTCAAATTTGCTATTAATGTCTACACCAACAAGATTTTGATGGTTGATATTTTTAATAGTAGCAGCCATTGAGCTATCAATTCCTCCACTTAATAAAAATGGAGTTTGACCAACATAATTCTGAAGTAAATCCCAATTAAATATAATTCCATTGCCTCCTGCATTTTCTCCAAAAGCATCGAATAAAAAGTAATCACATGAAGGTTCGTACCCCTTTAGTTTGTCAAAATCAAATTCCTGATAAATATTAAATGCTTTAATGATTTTGTAGTTTTTCTGTTTTAATTCTTTACAAAATTGTGATGTTTCATTTCCGTGTAGTTGGATATAATCTAAGTTATAATCATTTGTTTTTTGGATAATAAAATCTTGTTGTTTATTTACAAAAACACCAACTTTATTTATCTTGTTCGGAATTTCTATGCCAAGAATCTCATCCACATTTCTTGGTGAACTTTCATGAAAAATAAAGCCAATAAAGCCAGGCTGAACTTTAACAAGATCAGCAATGTTGGCGCTATTTCGCATTCCGCAGACTTTAAGCAGTAACATTTATTTCTTGATTTAATGATTCAATAAACCGTTTACATTCTAATTCTGGAGAAGCAGTTTTCATGAAATTTTCTCCAATTAAAAACCCATCAAAACCATGTTGTTTTAATTCAATAATATTTTGATAAGAGTTAATTCCGCTCTCAGCAATTTTAACGGTAGCTGGTGGTAATTGTTGAGCTAATCTAATTGAGTTTTCAAAATCAACATCAAATGTATTAAGGTTCCGATTGTTGATTCCTACCAAACTAATTTCAGGTATGTATTTGTCTAATTCTTCTTGAGAGTGAACTTCCAATAAAACTTCTAAACCTAATTCATGTGCTAAAGTTGTAAATTTTTTGATTTCTTCTTTGGTTAGAACTGCAGCAATTAATAAAATGGCATCTGCTCCAATCGATTTTGCTTCAATGATTTGGTATTCCGAAACAGTAAAATCTTTTCTTAAAATAGGACAGAAATTGAATTTTCTAGCAGTGGTTAAATCTTCATTTTTACCTCCAAAAAAATGAGAGTCAGTTAAAACAGATAATGCAGATGCTCCTGATTGCATATACCCTATAGATATTTTTTCTACATCAGCAAATTCATTAATCATTCCTTTTGAAGGTGATTTTCGTTTGAATTCAGCTATAATTCCACTTTTATCTTCACGCTGGATGTAGCGCTTTAGTGAGACACATTCAGATTTAAAATATAGTGACTGTTCCAATAGTTTTACTGGATGAGTTGAAGCTCTTTCTTCTACTTCTTTTTTCTTGTAGGCTATTATTTCGTCTAAAATTGTCATGATTATACAATTAGTTTTTTAAATGATTGATGAGCTTTTCCCGAATCAATTGATTCTAATGCAATTCCTTTGCATTCTTCTAAAGTTTTAGTCGGTTCGAAGCATTGAATGGCAAAAGAAGAATTGGCTAATACCACATTTTTTTGTTGTGTAGTAGAGTCATCCTTTAGTACATCGATAAATATTTTAGCAGCCTCTTGTATGGTCTCTCCACCAAAGATGTCCTCTTGGTTTTGAGTTTTAAATCCAATAATTTCAGGAGTTAATAACGTTTCTCCTTTGTTTGAAATGGCTTTGAAATTTCCGGTTAAAGAAATTTCATCGTATCCATCTAAACTGTGCAAGATGGTGTAGTTTTTATCAGAATTTTGAAGCAAATAATTGTAAATACGGGCTATTTCTAAATTGAAAACACCTACCAATTGGTTCTTAGGGAAACTAGGGTTAACCAAAGGTCCAAGCATATTAAAAAAGGTTTTCATTCCTAATTCTTTTCGGATTGGACCAACCTTTGCCATTGCCGGGTGAAATAAAGGAGCGTGCATCATACAGAAACTAGCTTCATCAATTTGTCGCTTTAAAATTGATTCATCATTAGTGAATTTGTATCCTAAATACTCTAACACATTAGATGATCCACATGAGGAAGAAACGCCATAATTTCCATGTTTAGCTACTTTGTATCCTGCACCAGCAATTACAAAAGCAGATAAAGTTGAAATGTTAAAAGTGTTTTTTCCATCACCACCTGTTCCGCAAACATCAATAGTATTGAATTCTGATAAATCTACTTTTAAGCAAAGATCTAATAGTGCATTTCGAAAACCAGTCAGTTCTTCTACAGAAATATTTCGCATCAAATACACCGTTAAGAATGCAGCTATTTGAGAATGATTAAAATCTCCCTTTCCTATCTGAGTTAAGATACTATAAGCGTCCTGTTCAGTAAGCTTCTGGTGTTCAAATAATTTATCAAGAGTTGCTTTCATCTCAAATTGCTAAAAAATTAGTTATCATTTCTTTTCCGTGCTCAGTTAAAATAGATTCTGGATGAAACTGTACTCCGTAAACATTGTAGTTGTTATGTTTTAACGACATAATTTGCCCATTTTCTTCTATTGAAGTGATTTTCAACTCTTCTGGAAACCCTTTGTTGTCTATTACCCAGCTATGGTACCTTCCTACATCAAATGATTTTGGTAAATTTTTAAATAGTAAGTCAGCTTGATCTAGCACTTCTATTGGTGTTGCCACTCCATGAAAAACATTATCTAAATTGATTAGCGTTCCACCACAAACTTCACCTATGGCTTGCATTCCCAAACAAACACCTAAAATCTTTTTTGTTGGAGCATATTTTTTAATTAAATCTTTTAATATTCCTGCATCTTTTGGTAACCCTGGACCTGGAGATAAAATGATCGTTTCATAATTACTCACATCATCCAAAGAAATCTCATCATTACGAAAGACATCTACTTGAAAATTAGGGTTGGCTTCCACATAATGAAGCAAATTGTAGGTGAATGAATCGTAGTTATCTAATATTAATATCTTTTCCATTGTTTAAATGTTTTCTGCTAGTGTTAATGCTTTTTTCAAAGCACCTAATTTATTATTTACTTCTTGCAATTCATTTTCCTCATTAGAACTTACTGTTACTCCAGCTCCAGCCTGAAAAAACAAGGTATTGTTTTTACTCAAGAAACTTCTAATTGTTATGGCGTGATTTACTGATCCATCAAAACCAAATACTCCAATAGCTCCACCATAAAACCCTCTGTTTTGATTTTCATATCCATCAATTAATTGCATCGCTATATATTTTGGAGCACCAGATAAAGTTCCTGCTGGAAATGTATCTGCAAAAATTTGTAGCGCATTTGAAGATGAATTGATATCGGCTTCAACTTCAGAAACTAAATGAATTACATGACTGTAAAATTGTGTTTCCTTATAGGTCTTAACTTTTACGTTTTTTCCATGTCTGCTGAGGTCATTTCTGGCAAGGTCAACTAACATCGTGTGTTCTGCATTTTCTTTTGGATCTTTTGCTAATTCTTCAGCTAATTTTTTGTCTTGAATGTCGTTTCCAGTTCTTTTAAATGTGCCAGCTATTGGGTTTATTGTTGCCTTTCCATTGCTTGCTTTAAGTTGTGCTTCAGGAGAAGAACCAAACAGTTTATAATTTCCGAAATCAAAATAAAATAAATATGGAGAAGGGTTTACAGAGCGTAAAGCTCGATAAACGTTAAATTCATCTCCGTTAAATTGTTGAGAAAACTGACGAGAAAGCACGATTTGAAATACATCTCCTTTTTGACAATGTTCTTTTCCTTTAGTAATTAAAGCCTTAAAATTATCATCAGAAATATTGGTATTTTCTTCTCCTTCCATTTTAAAATGATAAAGAGGGTGATTGTTGCTACTTACCAATTCAACAATTTGTTCAATGTTGGATTCGTTTCCTTCAACTATATTTTCGGTAATGGTTAACTCATTTTTAAAATGATCAATTTGAATGATGTATCTAAAAAGAGAATAATGCATTTCAGGAGTTGAATGTTGTTCTTTTTTTGGAGCATCTATGTCTAAGGTTTCAAAATACTTTACTGCATCGTAATTGGTATAACCAAAAAAACCATTTACTAAGTTGCTTTTTTCAATTTTAACAGAATCAATTAATTTTTGAAGCTCAGTTATTACTTGTTTTCTTTCTGTGATTTGAATTGTATTATCTAGCGTTAACCCTTTTATCTTAATGGTTTGGTTTTCTACAACAAAAGAAACCAATGGTTCTAAACAGATAAACGAAAAATTATTATCGTTGCCATGATAATCAGAACTCTCCAATAAAAAAGAGTTGTAAAATTTATCACGCAACTTTAAATACAAACCAACAGGTGTAACCGTATCGGAAAGTAGTTGTTCTGTTTGCGTTGTTATATTTATTTTTTTCATTCCTGTTTTAAATTGCCTCCAAAACTTCAAGTTACTCACTATCGTTGTAGGTTGTGTTGTTATTCCTCAATAATTATCAGTGGATATAATCCACAAAAAAAAGGCTTGTCGTAATCGACAAGCCTTTTAAATATAATTTATATACAGAGGTTTAGATTACGTTTTTTAGTTTAAACGAATCCACCACCAATTTGTATTTATAGTCATTTTCATAATGAACTACAAAGGTATGAGAAAAAAAATGAGAAATGCAAATACTTTTTTAAAATGTCACATGAATTAAGAATCCCATTTTAGCTTTAAATTTCATAAAAAAGAGTGTTGAAAAGGTTAAAAAAAATTACATTTGTGGCGTTGAAAATGCAACCTATGTTAACAGAAACTTTAAATAAAAAAAACATGTCACAACACCAAGCAGAGATTGACGCTTTTATGGATGGCGTTAGAGCAAAGCAAGCTCATGAAGCAGAATTTTTACAAGCAGTTGAAGAAGTAGCTGAAGCAGTTATTCCTTTTATTGCAGATAAGCCACAATATAAAGCGGCTAAAATATTAGAAAGAATGGTAGAGCCTGAACGTACAATTATGTTTAGAGTGCCTTGGCTAGATGATAAAGGAGAAGTTCAAATCAATAAAGGATTTAGAGTAGAATTTAATTCTGCTATTGGTCCTTATAAAGGAGGATTAAGATTTCACCCTTCAGTAAACTTATCAATTCTTAAGTTTTTAGGATTTGAGCAAGTGTTCAAAAATTCACTAACAACATTGCCAATGGGTGGTGGTAAAGGTGGAGCCGATTTCGATCCAAAAGGAAAATCAGACAATGAAGTAATGAAATTTTGTCAATCTTTTATGACAGAATTATCAAGACACATTGGTCCAAATACGGATGTGCCAGCAGGAGATATAGGAGTTGGTGGAAGAGAAATTGGATACATGTTTGGTCAGTATAAAAGAATTAGAAATGAGTTTACTGGTATTTTAACTGGTAAAGGGCGTAACTGGGGTGGTTCTTTAATTAGACCCGAAGCTACAGGATACGGAACAGTATATTTTGCTAGAGAAATGCTAGCAACAAAAGGAGGTTCTTTCCAAGGGAAAATGGTGGTTATTTCTGGTTCTGGAAATGTTGCTCAATATGCTTGTGAAAAAGTAACTCAATTAGGAGGTAAGGTAATTACTTTCTCAGATTCTAAAGGATACATTGTAGATAATGATGGAATTGATGCTGAGAAATTAGCTTTTGTAATGGAGTTGAAAAACAATAAAAGAGGAAGAATTTCTGAGTATGTTGCTCAATATCCAAACGCTAAATTTGTTGAAGGAGCTAGACCTTGGGGAGAAAAAGCTGATGTAGCTTTACCTTGTGCAACTCAAAATGAATTGAATGAAGACGAAGCTAAAACGTTATTAGCTAATGGTTGTATGTGTGTAGCTGAAG
>JAESUI010000387.1 GCA_016763135.1 Flavobacteriales bacterium | reverse complement strand
TTCTACATTTTGCACAATGTGAAACATGCGTAAATTGATAGGGTTCATTAATATCGAAAACCAAGCCACTCTCTTCTATCTCAAAAACTCTATCACAATCTAATTCTCCACTTGGTTTAAATCTTTTAACCTGATATCGATTTGATTGGCCAGTAGCAGCAATACAAAACCACGTTCCAGTTCCTTGACCTGAAAGCCACTGGGTGTTACTAGGAAGTGAAGCTGGCAGTTCTGGAGCTATTATCGTTCCTGTCTTATTCATACCCTTATAGCATCTCCAAATGAAGGAACATTCTTATTTCCTAATTCCCAGTTAAACAAACGTTTAAACCCATAAAATTTACTCTTCCTTTTATAAATCTCACCATCAACTACTTCTAAATAAGTAGAACAATCATTCAATACTTTATTGTTTGATCGAGGTGTTGCAGATAATGTATATGGAAAAAGTATCATTAACTTAGTTAACCAATCTTTTGTAGATACTAATACAACTTGGGCTACCAACCTTGAACAATTGGAACCTTTTGATTTAATAGGCCCATAACAAATCGCTTCTCTTTCTTGCATTTGCATTACCTTAGTATAGGCCTTAGCGTAATCAATGTTTTTTACAATAGAGGCTGTCATTCTCCCTTCTCCATGGCAAGCTTTATTGTTATAACGATCTAATAATATTTCTTCAATATTATCTATATTTCCATCATTAATCAACCCATTATGCTTCATTGCTATATCAGGATCAGTTAGCTTACTTCTAACTCTCCCATATTTCATAGGGGTATGGTATCTTCCAAAATCAAAATACTGAATTTCTCCACTTTCATTATTAATCAACAAAAAAGCTGAATGACCGGCTGTATAATAACCATCTTTAAGCGCACCAAACCATCTCAATGGTACATCGTACCATTTCCCTTCTTGCACCACCTTTGTATCGGGCCAAGCTAAAACGATTATTGTTGCAGCGTTATTCATCAAATTAATTATAACCCAAATTTAAAAAATAATTGCAATGAATAATGTCAAATGGTTGACAGAATAAAATTTAGATAGAAAGTTGTGCTAAATATTGCTGATTTTCATCTTCGAAAACAAGCTCAGCAGTAAAGCCAACTTCTTTTGCTTTAGCACTTAAGGTCTTAAAATCAACAAACAACCAGTCAAATTTATCTGTTGTCATTTCCTTGTATTGCATTTGATAAGTTACTTCACCATAGTAAGAACTATTTAAATCTACCCATGTTGAACCATCTTCTTCTTTAAACATATAAGATATGTCTGATGAGTCTAACAAAATTCTCCCCCCATCATTTAAGAGTGATTTCGCTTTAGATAAAAATGTTTTTAGAGCATCTAATGTTCCTGCTATACCAACGCCATTCATTAAAAATAGTAAGGTATCGTATTTATCAGTTACATCATAAAAGTTAATGTTCTCAGCTTTTAACCCTCTTTTTTGCATTACTTCAACAGCTCCTTTAGAAACATCTATTGCTGTAACAGCTAATCCATTCTCTTTTAAAATAATACTGTGGCAACCACTTCCTGCGCCAACATCTAACACTTTTCCTTTACAAAGCGATAGTGCTTTTTTCTCCAGTTTTGGAAGTTCTTTTAACGAGCGAAATAAATAAGGGATTGAAATAATATCATCTTCTGAAATAGAAGATTTGACAATAATATCAACCGTGTAATTCTTGTTATAGAAATCTAACAAGGCTGTACCTACTACATCATTACTCAAAATTACAAATGAATTTTCTCTCCTTTTGTATCAATAAAACTGTATTCTAACAATCCATTAGAGGTTGTAGGGAATACTTCTACAGAACAGTTATATTTCTTCTGCCAGTCTTTACGTAGAGAATTAAACAAACTCGTTTTCTTATTAATAAAAGCTTCTACATAAGGGTGAGCGTTTATTCTAACCTTCTTACCTTTTTGTTGTTTAGAGATGTAACCAAGATTATTCTCAATTTCATCTACCAATAAAATAGTAGAATGTACCTCTCCATCACCATTACAACAAGGGCATTTCTCTGCAGTTTTAATATCCATTTCTGGACGAACCCTTTGACGAGTTATCTGAATTAACCCAAATTTACTTGGAGGAAGAATGTTGTGTTTTGCTCTATCATCCTTCATGTACTCTTTCATTTTATCATGTAAGAGTTTTCGGTTTTTAGCTTCTTTTAAATCAATAAAATCAACTACAATAATTCCTCCCATATCTCTCAACCTCAGTTGACGAGCAACTTCTTCTGCAGCTTCAAGATTTACCTCTAGAGCATTTTCTTCTTGGCTCTTATCTTTTTTCTTTCCTCTTTGACCACTATTTACATCAATAACATGTAAAGCTTCTGTGTGTTCAATAATTAAATATACTCCTGTTTTAAGGGTTACATTTTTTCCAAAAGAAGATTTGATTTGTTTCTCTATTCCAAAGTTTTCAAAAATAGAAACATTGCCTTTAAAAAGTTTAACTATATCCTCTTTATCTGGAGCAATGGCTCTAAGTAATGTTTTAACTTCATTAAATAAAGTCTCATCATTAATATGAATGTTGCTAAAATCTTTGTTTAATATGTCTCTTAATAAAGCTGAAGTTCTATTTAATTCTCCCAGCACTTTTTTAGGTGCATGAGCATTTCTTAGCTTCTTATAGCATAATGTCCATCGGGCTGATAAATCACTCATATCAGCATGTAAATCAGCTACCTTTTTATCCTGTGCTACAGTCCTAATAATAACCCCAAAACCCTTTGGTCTTATACTTTTTATTAACCGAACTAAACGATCTTTTTCATTAGAGTTTTTAATTTTTTGAGATACAGATACTTTATCCGAAAATGGAACTAGCACTAGATATCTTCCTGCTATAGAAATTTCAGAACTTAATCGAGGCCCTTTACTTGAAATAGGTTCTTTAGCAATTTGTACAAGAATATTTTGATTAGACTTTAAAGTCTGCTCGATTTTACCTGTTTTTTCAATTTCAGGTTCTAATTTAAAATCTAAATCTGGGCGGTTAAATTTACCACCAACTACACCTCTAGTGTATTTAGCAAAGGATTTAAATTTAGGACCTAAATCTAGGTAATGTAAAAACGCGTCTTTTTCGTAACCAACGTTAACGAAAGTGGCGTTTAATCCTGGCATAATCTTTTTGACCTTACCAAGGTATATGTCTCCAACTGAAAAGTTATTATTGCTGTTTTCTTTATGTAACTCAACGAGCCTACTGTCTCGAAGAATGGCAATAGTAACCTCTTCTGGTGAAGAATCAATAACAAGTTCTACACTCATTTCTAAGGTTTTTTATACCAAAACGAAAATCCCCCGAAGATAACAGGGTAATGTATGTGTAAGTAGATAATAAACAATACTAACTTCTATACAGAATTGTATAGAAGTTAGCAGTCGAAAAAAATTATTTTTTCTTCTTGTGTCTGTTTTTTCTTAATCTCTTTTTACGCTTATGCGTAGCCATTTTATGTCTTTTTCTTTTCTTACCGCTTGGCATATCTTCTTGATTTATGTTTTAATAATATTTTTAATTTCTTTATTTCTTACTTCACATTTTTCTTAACCTTCTCAACAAATGATTTTGAAGGTTTGAAAGATGGGATATTGTGTGCTGGAATAATAATTGTTGTATTTTTTGAGATATTTCTACCAGTTTTTTGTGCTCTTTTCTTAACCACAAAACTTCCAAATCCTCTTAAGTAAACATTTTGTCCTCCCTCTAAAGATTTTCTCACTGTCTTCATAAACTCCTCTACAGTCGTTTGTACTGCTAACTTCTCTATGCCTGTTTTCCCCGAAATCTTGTTTACTATATCTGCCTTTGTCATTATAAAATACCTTTTTAACTATTTAAATTTCAATTAATTATCCTTTAAGGGTGGCAAATATACAAGTTTTAATCAATAGTCAGTAAAACATTCTATAATTTTAGCC
>JAESUI010000386.1 GCA_016763135.1 Flavobacteriales bacterium | reverse complement strand
ATAAAAAGAGGAAGATTAATCTTCCTCTTTTTATTTGACTCTATTTTTTGCTTTATTATTTCACAATATTGATGTTCCCATGATGATTGTGTGGAGTTCCTTCTGCATCATAAGTAATAACTTGCCATAGATAAACACCTACATCCATTACCTTCCCAGTGTTATTCATTTTACCATTCCAAGGCTCGTTTTTGTCTGAGGTTTTGTAGATAAGCTTACCAGATTTATCAATAATTGTCATTTCAAATTGAATGTCCCACTCTAATAAAGAGATAGGGATAAAGTTGTCATTATCTCCATCTGCATTAGGTGTAAAAGCATTTGGAGTATAAAGTGTTGATCCATTTTTAATGGTCACTTTTTTTCTTGTACTGTTTTCACATCCGTAAGAATTTGTAGCAACTAATTTTACAACAAAACTTCCTGGTTTTTTATAAATGGTTTTTGTTTTTGCAGACGTAGAACTTTCTCCATTTCCAAAACTCCATTTATAAGTACTTGTCTTATTTGTGTTTTTTACATTAAAAATCGTGTAAGGATATTTTAATGAGTTATCATCATATTTTTTAGACTCTTCTAAATAGGTAAATACTATTTCAGGCAATGGTAGTACTGTAATTACATCTTGTTGTATAGTAGTATACTCTACACCTGTTTGTCTATCAAGTAAGGTTAGGGTTACAGTGTATACTAAACTTTCTTTATAAACATGTGTTGGATTAGCTTTATGAGAAATTGTGCCATCTCCAAAATTCCAAGTGTAAGAGACCGGTTGGTTGTTTTCTTGTGATTCAAAATTCACTCCCTCACCTAAACAAGCTCTATTATTATAGACTATAAACTCTGCATTAACATTGCTAGTATTTATAGCCATTTTGTTGATAGAGTTTTCAGTTTCTACAACCTTGTTTAAAGGTTTTTTCTCCGCAACTTTATTTTCATTGTTACTTTCTTCAGTTACGATTTCTGGTTGGGTTTCTTCTAATGAGATTTCATTACCAACTGTATTGTCTTCAATAACAGTGTTATTTAATAATGTGTGTTTTTCTTTTATAGATTTAACATCATTAACAATAGCTTCTGTGGTTTTGTTATCAGCAATATTGTTATCGCCTTCAACAGCAATTTTATCGTTTGAAAAAATGAAATAACTAGAAATAGCTACAACAACCATAATAGCAGCACTACCAAAAATATTCTTTCTGATTTTTGCTGTACGAATAGAATTAAGTTTTCCATCCATCTCAGCCCAATGAGCCTCATTGTAAGGAACCTCAAATTGTTCTGCTTTTTGCTTTATTATTTTATCAAAATTGTCCATCTTTTAATCTAATCTCTTTCTCTTTTAATAGTTTTCTTAAATTTTGTTTTGCCTTAGCTAGGTTCGATTTAGAAGTTCCTTCACTTATCCCTAATTTTTCTGCTATCTCTTTATGCTGATAACCTTCAATTACATTTAAGTTAAAAACAGTTTTGTAGGCAGGGCTTAATGATTGAATGGCTTCCATAATTACACTTTCACCAAACTGACTATAAATAGAGTCAGCACTTTCCACTTTACTGTTTTCAAGAATGTAGTCATCTTCATCACCAACCAAATAGACATTTTTATTTTTTCTAAGATGATCAATGGCAGTGTTAACCATTATTCTTCTAATCCAACCTTCTAAAGAACCTTTAAAATTGTACTTTTTTAAATTACTGTACACTTTCACAAACCCGTCTTGCAATATATCTTTGGCGTCTTCAGAATTATTAGTGTATCTGTAGCACACCCCCATCATCTTACCGTAAAATATTTTATACAGTTCTTGTTGGGCCTTTCGATCACCTTTGACACATTTTTTAACTATGTCATCTAAAATATGCTGATCAATAGGATCCATGTATTTACAACAAAGACGTGAGTTTATAAATTTAGTTGCCTTGTGCAACTTTTAATTAAAGTGAAAGTAATTATTTCTTTTATAATCATAAAAGAAAAAAACCGATGAATTTACTCATCGGTTATACCAAAGGCGTTTTTTATTTGATGAATTAAAACCTATAAGATAGTCCAATTCCTAAAATTTCTTTGAATTGGGTTCTTGGCCCTACGGCATCAATTATTCCATCATTGTTGTCATCAATTGAGATGTCAATATCATGATCATATAATAGTTGTGTAGATATTGTTGCAGAAATGTATTTGTTTACTTTCATAGCTATTAGCACTTCCCAGTTTACATCAATATGGTTTGGTTCTTCAGAATAATTAGTAAATAATTCTAGCTTAGTTTGAAGGTTCACATTTTTCATAATATCTTTTTTGAGTAATGCCCTTAAATATCCACCGTATTCTGAGCGAGAGGACTCTCCTTTGGATAGAATATTTCCAAAACCATCAAATTCTGCTGGTTTAACCCCATAAGCTCCTGCATCTGCTAAGTTTTGGTCATTAACCAATGTCATTTTTATGGTTAAGGGTGATATAAATAAAGTAAAAACTTCACTTGGTTTATAGTCTAATCCAATTGCACCTAATAAATAACCTGGAGCTAAAAAGTTAGAAATTTCTGTTGAGTCATCAGGATAATTATAACCAGTTGTCATTTGTGATTTAAAATTTATTAAAGCAGCATAATACCAGTTTTTAAATGCTTTTTGTCCATATTTAGAGGTGAGATCAATTTTATCATCTGTTTTTCTTACATCAGCTTTCCCTTGTTGTAAAATCCCGTAAGCTAAATCTAGTGAGTTATCCCAGGTAGAATTCCCTTTTTTGAGATTAGCAGATAAACTCAAAATACCGTTTACTGACAGAGAATTTTCACCACCAGCTGACCAATTGGTTAAACTTACTTGAGTAAGGTTTAATGATATAATACCACCAGTTTTCCAACCATCAAGACTATCTTTATTTTGGATTTTTGAATTTTCTTCTGCTTCGGTTGTTTGAGCAGCAATATTTCCAAGTATTGCAATTAATGCAAAGACACTAAGTATTTTCTTCATTCATCAATTTTAACAAGACATCTTTTTTTTGTCGCCATAACCAATTCCAAAAATCCAACCAACCCTTCTTTTTTCCTCAGCAGAATAATTAATCATGGTAATGCTGAATTATTAGTTAGAAAAAAGATGATTTATTTTAAAGAGAACTTAGTTTTGCCAATATCAACGCCATCAGCATAAACTTCAACATTGTATTCTCCTATAGGAAAATCGCCTGTTTTTTTCCAATCTATGGTTAATGTTTGTTGTTGGTTTTTATAATCTATTTGTTTTTTAGCGCTGTACAACCCCCTCACTCCATTAAAATCAAACTTGTTGCTGTCATCTGTCTTTTCTGAAAGAACTTTTCCGTCAGGAGTAAGAATTCGAATATAAATCCATTTTTTACCAGGAATGGTTATACTATTTTTTAGCACAACAAATTGGGTTCTAATTTTTCCAACCTTTTTCGATCTATCAGTTGGTTTTCCAGTATTATTACTTTTAATTTTTACGCCAAATGAGGATAAAGCTCCAGTTTTAAGATAAGAAGCAACTGTAACTAGGTCAGATAGATCTTCATTTTTTTCTGTTAAATTTTTTGTTCTATCTTTTTCTGAAGAGAGTTCTGTTCTAACTACGATGTTCTCTTCAGTTAACCTTCCATTAATTTGATTCAACGAATCTATTTGAACAACATATCCTTTCATTATTGTTCTTAGGGTTTCGGTTTCTTTTCTAAGTTTATGGATGGTCCAGTTACGTCCTTTAGCTTTCTTTATTAAGTCTTCAATTTTAGCTTTTTCGGCCGCAAGTTCTTCACTAAGCTCTTCGTTGTTTGCTTCCATTTCTTTGTACTGAGCGAGCATCTCTTCTAGCTCTCCTTGTACTTGGTCCCGTTCAGAAGTTACTTCATTAAGTTCAATTCCCTCTGCTTCTAAAAGCTTTTTCAGTTCAAGGTTCTGCCATATTAAATAACCACAAAAACAGAGTAAAAGAATTAATAAAGCAACTAAAATTTTGTTGGTTTTGCTTTCTTTTTTTTCTGAAGTAGAACTTGTTTCTCCTTGTTTTTCCATTTTAAAACCTATTTTTAATGACCTAAAATTATATTAATTTGATGCATAGCTTTTGTTGTATCCATAAAGTTATGCATATTTATATGTGTATAAAGCAATACAATGATTAACGATTTTTTTAACTTAATATTTCCTAAATTATGTTGTGCATGTAATAATACGCTCTTAAAAAATGAAAATATTATATGCATAAGTTGTATTGTCAATCTTCCTAAAACTAATTTTCATTTAGATAAAGAAAACCCAGTTAATAAAGTTTTTTGGGGTAGAGTTCAAATAGAAATGGCTGCCTCATTTTACTCTTTTAGCAAAAAGAGTAAAGTTCAAAATTTACTACATCATCTAAAATATAAGGGAGTAAAAGAAGTTGGTTCTATAGTTGGGAAACTATTCGGATATGATTTAAAAGAATCAAAATATTTTCAAGGAATTGATTTTATTGTTCCTATTCCTTTACATAAGAACAAATTAAAAAAGAGAGGTTATAACCAAAGCGAATGGATTGCTAAGGGTGTTTCTGAGGCTATGGATGTTCCTATGAATTTTGGGGCGTTATATAGAAAAGTAGATTCTCAAACTCAAACCAAAAAAGGAAGGTATAAAAGGTGGGAAAATGTTGGTGACATATTCGGGGTGTTAAACAATGATTTAGATGATAAAAACATTTTGTTAATCGATGATGTTGTGACAACAGGAGCAACTATTGAGGCTTGTGCTCAAATACTAATTAAACAAAATTGTAAAGTTTTTGTAGCAACAATAGCTTATGCATAAAGAAAAAGCCCCCTTTCGGAGGCTTTATTTTGCACTAACTAAACAGGAAGGTAATTTGTAGGTGGTAATTATTAACTAAATAACAGTTCAAAAGTAAGAGACTATATGTTGCTATTTTGTTAAAACTCCGTTAACAAATGTTAAAAAGTGTTAAAGCTTCAGCATTTTTGGGCTTTAAGCGTACTTTTGATATGTGAAGAAGCAATACATTTATATATTAATTGGAATTATTACATCTGCTCTAATTGGGTTAGTGGCCATTCAAATTTATTGGATAGATAATGCTGTAACACTTAAGGAAGAAGAGTTTAAAAGGAATGTAAGGTCTGTATTATTTTCTGTTTCTGATAAACTGGAAAAAATAGATGCAGCTTACAGAATTAAAGCACATAAAAAAGGGCAACAACTTTTTAATCAGCGAATGAATATGCTGAATACTTCCGCGCAAAATGAGAATGATTCTACTGTTGTATTTCAAAAAGATGGAGTAACCTATCAGGTTAGCGAAAAGCAATCTGCAGATGGACAGATGTATCAAAAATAAATACAATCAGTATCTCCAAATGGGCAGGTAGGTTTTGAATTAAATATTCAGGGGTCAGGTCAGATTACAATTTCTAATAATGTTTTACAAAACAATCAATCATCAGTATTAAGTGAAATGCTTGAAGATTTGGTTGGGAGCAGGTATAGGACGATTAAAGAGCGATTAAATAAAAATATTTTAGATTCATTATTACAATCTGAATTATTGAATAGAGGAATTAAGGCAAAATATCAATATGGAGTTTTCGATTATAATGGGAATGAATTGATTGTTGATTCAGTTTCAAACATTAATAAAATTAGGCAATCAGGTTTTTATTCTCAATTATTTCCTAACGAGATGATGGAAACGCCTCATTTTTTGAGTGTCTTTTTCCCTCATAAAAAAGGATACTTACTTAAAACAATGTGGTTAATGCTATCTACCTCTGTTTTGTTGCTGATTATTATTGTTTGGGCATTTACATTTACTATTCAAACTATATTTAAACAGAAAAAACTGTCAGAAGTTAAAAATGATTTTATTAGTAATATGACCCATGAATTAAAGACTCCGATTTCAACGATATCATTAGCATGTGAGGCATTGTCCGATAAAGATATGTCAAGCGATGAAGAGGTAAGAAAAAATTATGTTGGGATGATTAGTCAAGAAAATAAACGATTAGGTTTGTTGGTGGAGAGTGTTTTAAAAAGTGCTACTTGGGATAAAGAAGATTTGAAATTAAAGAAAGAAGATTTTAATTTGCATCAAGTCATTATTGAAGTTTCAGACAATATATTGATACAAGTTGAAAGTAAATTAGGCAGTTTACATAAAAACTTAAATGCTTCAAAAACCATAATTTCAGCTGATAAAGTTCACATTACAAATCTAATTTATAATTTATTAGATAATGCCAATAAGTATTCACCTGAAACACCAGAGATTACTATTGAAACAGAAAATATTAAAGAAGGGTTGTTGTTGACAATTTCTGATGAGGGCCAAGGAATTAAAAGAGAAAATTTAACTAAGATTTTTGAGAAATTTTATAGAGTTCCTACAGGAAATATTCATAATGTAAAGGGATTTGGATTAGGGTTGAATTATGTGAAAGCAATTATTGAAAGACATGGTGGAGAAATTTCGGCATCAAGTGTATTTGGAAAAGGAACAAAATTTAAAATATACATCCCATTTAGCCACAACGAAAATATATAATTATGAAAAACACGAAAATACTTTTAGCAGAAGACGATGCCAATCTTGGCAATTTATTGTGTGATTATTTAAAAGCAAAAGGATATCATACAGTTTTAGCCGCCAATGGAGAAGAGGCATTTAATTTATTTGCAAAAGGCACCTATAATTTATGTTTACTAGATGTGATGATGCCTATTAAAGATGGATTTACAGTAGCTAAAGAAATTAGAAAAATTAATGATAAAATTCCCATTATATTTCTTACAGCTAAATCAATGAAAGAAGATACGCTCGAGGGGTTTGAAGCTGGAGCAGATGATTATATTACAAAGCCGTTTAGCATGGAAGAACTTTTAGCACGTATAACTGCCGTGCTAAGAAGATCGGTTGGAGATAATAAAGAGCAAGAAAAAACAAGTTTTACGATCGGGGAATATTCATTTGATTATCAAAAAAGAATGTTATCGATTAATGGCGAATCGCAAAGGTTAACATCAAAAGAAAATGATTTGTTGCGGTTGTTGTGTTTAAATGAAGGAAAAGTATTAGAAAGAACTTACGCATTAAAAGCTATTTGGGAAGATGATAATTATTTTAATGCAAGGAGCATGGATGTATATATTGCTAAGCTAAGAAAGCATTTAAAACAAGACGATACGATAGAAATAATGAATGTTCATGGCAGAGGGTTTAGATTTATGATTCATAAATAGGCGTAAAATTTCCCAAATCCAATTTTGCTGTTTATATTTGAAAAAACATTTAAGTTATGCTAAAAGGTAAAATTCAAGACGCTTTAAATGAGCAAATCAAAATTGAGGCAGAATCATCTCAAATATATTTAGCAATGGCCTCTTGGGCTGAAACTGAAGGACTCGGAGGTGCGGCACAATTTTTATATAAACATTCTGATGAAGAGAGGATGCATATGTTAAAGTTGGTGCAGTATGTTAATGAGAGAGGAGGAAAAGCATTGATTCCACAATTATCTCAACCAAATGAAAGCTATAAATCATTAACTAATTTATTTCAAACACTTTTAAATCACGAAGTGATGGTTTCGGGAGAGATTAATAATTTAGTTGATATATGTTTAAGTGAAAAAGATTATACAACGCATAACTTTTTACAATGGTATGTAGCTGAACAAATTGAAGAAGAAGCATTGGCAAGAACAATAATGGACAAGTTGAGTATGATAGGGGAGGACAAAGGAGGCTTGTACTTATTTGACAGAGATATTGAAAGTATTTCTATTACAGTTAATTCAGAAAAGCAGTAGCACACTTATTAACAAAAGCAAAGATTTGTTAATAAGTAATATGGCGCTAATGCATGTTTGCTAATGCATCTTATTACATTTACCTTGATTATAAGTTATAATTCATTAGTTCCCTTTTTTGTTTTGGAACGGTTTTCGTTCTAAAGCAATTTTTTTTATGAAACATTTAATATACATATTAATTGGTCTTTTTGTACTCTGTTCTACAGCGAACAGTAGTTATGGTCAGAAGAAAAAAGATTCTTTTGCTCGTAAATCAAAAAAAGGACCAAATGTATATTCATCTAAGCCTCCAAGAACAAAATCTAGAAGCAAATTATATGGGCATTCTATATCGAGAAAAAGACTAAAAAGCAAAAATAAATCGGTTTTTTCATCTAAAAAAAGAAGATATAAATCTGTTAGTACCAAAGCAAAAGGTAAAGGAGATAAAGGAGCTAAAAGTGCTTCTGGTGGTAGAAAATCTGGTAAGGGTAGAAAAAAACAAAAATAGTTATTTCTGAAATTCTATGAATAAGTATTTATTGTTAAAAGTGAAATCAAGTCTATTTATTGTAGGGTTGATTTTTATTTTTTTACTAAGTTCTTGTGGAGGCGGAAGTGCTTTATTTAAAAGTCAATCAAAGAAAGGGCCGAATATTTATTCATCTAAACCACCAAGAACAAAATCTCGTAGTAAATTATATGGTCATTCCGTTTCTAAGAAAAGAATAAAAGGAAAAAGAGGTTCGATTTTTTCTTCGAAAAAGAAACGCTATGGATCTGTTACCTCAGGTTCAAAAGGAGGAAAAGATAAAGGAGCTAAAAGCTCTAAGGGAGGCAGAAAGTCGGGGAAAGGAAGAAAAAAGGATAAATAAAGCAATTTTTTCTCTTTTTAATAAATCATCTATTTTTATAAACCATAAATATTTTTGTAACTTGCGTCAAGTATTCTTGGCTTGATACTTGTTAACTAAGCGGAAGTGAAAAAAGTAGTATTCATATTAATTTCATTATTAATCCTCTCTTCGGGGTTTAAGTTGGGTAGTATCGATACTAACTCTAAAATGAAGGCTATTTTCATT
This sequence comes from Flavobacteriales bacterium, assembly GCA_016763135.1. Lineage (GTDB taxonomy): Bacteria > Bacteroidota > Bacteroidia > Flavobacteriales_E > Vicingaceae. The sequence goes on along the minus strand of JAESUI010000386.1, from coordinate 2,548 downwards.
ATGAATTTCACAAAGATGATAGAGTGGCCAAAGTCTTATAGAGAAGGGAATTTTGTGGTTGGTGTAATAGGAGATTCTCCACTTTATACTGAACTTACTAAAATGGCTAAAACTAAAAAAGTTTCAAATCAATCACTTCAAATCAAAAAATTTAATACTATAAAAGATATTGGGAAATGTCATATTTTGTATGTGAGCAGAAATAAAAGTCAAGAAATTTCTTCAGTGCTAAAAAAAGTAAAATCAAATAGCACACTTATTATTACTGAGAAGCAAGGCTTAGTAGATAAGGGCGCTGGAATAAATTTCATTATTAAGAATAATCGTCAAAAATTTGAACTGAACAAAAAAAATGTAGAGAAGTATAAGTTGAAAGTTAGCTCCAATTTGGAAGCTTTAGCATTTACTGTAAAATAGATGAGTAAAAAAATATACATATTATTTATTGTTTCAATACTAACTAGCTCAGTGTTTGGTCAGTTTGTTGGTAAAGATAACTTGTCTATATCGTTGTTTTATATGCAAAAAACAGAGTTAGATAGTGCTAAGAAATATATTGATTTAGCTATAATTGATGACAATTTAAAGTCTACTCCCAAAACGTGGTATTATAGAGGCTTCATTTATAAGGAATTGTATAAGAAAAAAGAGAAAGAGAATAAAGTTTCACCACTTAGACTAATCTCTATCGAATCATTTAAGACAATGCTAACACTTGAGGGGAAGGATGAATTTACAGAAAGTGCATTTAAAATATTAAAATATGAGGCATCAACTTTATACAATGATGCGGCACGAATGTTAGACCCAAAAAATTATAGAACGGCTGTAAGTAATTATCAGCACTATAGAAGAACAATGCTGTTGATTAATCCTAATATAGATTTAAAATCTCGCGATGTTAAGTTTAAGTTGGCGTTAGCTTCAATGTTAAATAGGCCAGCAGAAACTTCTACTGGACTTGATTCAGCACAAGCATATTTAATTAAAACCTTGTATATAGAGATATTATCTATTGAGGCTAATAATTCTTCAGCCAATTATAACTTGGCAATATTGTATTACAACCAGGGAGCAGATATTATTAATAATATGGATTATGATATGGATATTACGAAGTTAAATGAAGTCCAAGATCGATGTGTTGAGCTTTTTCTAAAAGGATTACCTTACATGAAAAAATCCTATGAATTAACTCCTAATAAAATGGAGATTCTTATCGGGCTTAAAAATATATATTACGGACTTAATGATTTAGAAAAATCTGAAATGTTTAAGCTGAAGTTGGAGCATATGGAAGCAAAAAAACGTTATCCTGTTTTAAAAAATAAAATTAAGAGTCTTAAAGATAAAGGGATGAAGGATTCAGAAGAATATGTGAAATACAAAACAGAACTTCAGAATTTATTAAACAAGTTTAAAGATTTGGAAAAAGAGTAGTAGATTCGTATGTTTATAAAATGGCATTTAGATTTACTATAGGAAAAAAGATAGGGACTGGATTTGGTGTCTTACTTTTTTTTATTGTCGTAGTTTTTTATACCACCTATAGCACCCTTAATGATAGTACGAATATTAATGATGAAATAACAAACGTTAATAACCCCTCAGTTGCATCATTAGAAGAGTTAAAATTACTTACTGTAAGGTCTAAGATGCTTATTTTTAATTGGGCTTATATCCAGTCCCAATCAGATCATCCGGATAAACAAAAGCTAAATAGATTAATTGATCGAGATTACCCTTTTTTAATTAAAAAGGTAAAAAAGTTAGCCATTCATTGGGAAGAAAAAGATCAAATAAAAATTAAAAAAGTTATTACAAAACTTTCAGAATTATTTGAAATGCATCAAGAGGTAATTGTGTTGCTTCCTGATTTTGAGAGCTATGATGATCCTACAAGTATTTTTCCAGCAAAATTTTACCTTGAGAATGATGGGGACATATTTATTAAAACAGCTGAAATTCTTTTTGAATTAGATGACTTAATTAGAAGCCAAAAATTCAATACAGGAAAAGTTACAGAGACTATGCAAGCCTCTTTTAGCACTTTAAAATTGCTTACAAGGTGGCTAGGTATTGCTTTGGTTATTTTCGGGGTGTTAGTTGCATTTTACACCACGCGAACTATTGTGAAGCCAATCTATAGACTAAAAATTGTCTTACAAACATTGAGTAAGGGGGTTTTTCCTAAACATTCAATTAAAGCAAAAAATGATGAGATAGGCGAAATGACTAATGCTCTTAATAGAGTTATTTCAGGGCTAGAAAGCACCAAAGATTTTGCGATTTCGGTTGGAGCTGGTCAGTTTGACACTCAATATGAACCTTTAAGTGATGAAGATTCTTTGGGAAAAACGTTGATGAAAATGCGTGATGATTTAGCAGAGAATGAAAGAATGCTGGAGCAAAAAGTAAAAGAACGAACGGCAGAACTTGTAGAAAAACAAAAAGAAGTAGAGCTGCAAAATGAGAAAATTAGTGAATTATATGAAGAAGTAACAGACAGTATTAAATATGCAAAAGGATTGCAAGAAGCGATTTTACT
>JAESUI010000385.1 GCA_016763135.1 Flavobacteriales bacterium | reverse complement strand
TCCATTTTTCTAAACCAAGTGGCTTGTCGTTTAGAAAACTGATGTATTGCTATGTTTAACTGATTAAATAGTTCGTTTCTATCTATTTCTCCTAATAAAAACTGCGTAATGAACTTATACTCCAAACCATAAAATTTTAGTTTTTCTGCATCAACTCCAGATTGAATTAAACCTTCCACCTCTTCTATCATTCCTTGGTGCTTTAATCGGTGTTTTAAACGAGTGGTAATCCTTTCCTTTAACGCCTCTCTTTCAAATTGAATTCCGAATAGCTTATCATTTATTTTAGGATAATCATTAATCAACGTTTTATTCTCTTCTTCAAATTGAGCAATCTCTATCGCTCGAATTATTCTATCTCGCTCAATAGCATCAGTTGTATTGTGTAATTTTTTATAGGATTTAAGTATTTCTACCAATTCTTGATCTGATTTAGTCTCTAATGATTCCCTCAGTGTAATGTTGTCTGGAATTTGAATTAACCGATACCTCTTCAACACTGCCTCTAAATACATTCCTGTACCACCACACAAAATAGCTTGGTGGTTTTGTTGTTGAATGCCTTCATAAGCTTTTAAGAAATCTTTTTGATATTGAAAGACATTATACTCTTCTCCAGCATCAACAATATCAATTAAATGATAAGGAATTGTAATGCCTTTAACTGTGAATTCTGACAAATCTTTCCCTGTCCCCACATCCATCCCTCGATATACTTGTCTAGAGTCAGCACTAATGACCTCTCCATTACAGCTAGCTGAAAGATGAGATGCTATATTAGTTTTGCCAGTTGCAGTACAGCCTAAAATTACTATCAAATCGTTTTTATTCACACTTTAAAGTAAAACAATATTGATGTACTTTGAGAGCATTCTATCAACTTTTAATTAACTTTATTCCATTATGTTGGATAAAAAATTCTTCAAAGAAAAAATTAATACTGAAATTGAAAAACTTCAGGTAAAAATTGATGAATTAAAAGAAGCAACCAAACCTATTGCTCCTGATGTTGCTATAGGAAGAATAAGCAGAATGGATGCCATCAACAATAAAAGTGTTAACGAAGCAGCTCTTAGAACCGCAGAAATTAAAATGACTAAGCTAGAAATGGCCTCAAATAAAGTAGATGATCCCAAATTTGGAATTTGTATCAGATGTGGACAAGCAATACCCGAAGGAAGATTAATGATAATGCCTGAGAGCATTAAATGTGTTAATTGTGCACAGCGATAATTAAGCATAAGCAATTGAAGAAAGGGGAATCCTCTTAAAATAAAAAACCCACCTTTCAGTGGGCTTTAAAATACAAATCTATAAGCCAGATTCTGTCGAGTTCTATCATTTATCTAAGAATAAGGTTACCCCTATTCATTAACAATCTACCCTCCAAGATTGGGCGAGAAACCCTCAGTTCTTGGTTTATTTGATTTTTCAGCTCCGAAGGTTTACTAGCTTACAAAATTACTTTTGTAACTGGTGAGCTCTTACCTCACCTTTTCATCTTTTCCATCCCGATAGCTATCGGGACGGTAGTCTATTTTCTGTTGCACTAGCTGTTACTCTTCAATTCCTTTTAGAGCACCCTAGCTTTCGCTAGGTCGGATTCTCTGTGCTGCCCGGACTTTCCTCTTCACAATAAAGTGAAGCGATAGAACGATTTGCTTTGCAAAACTATGAATTCTTAATGATAACTTCAGTAGCTCCAGCTCCATATTCTCTAGAATCAGCTGAAGTAATGGTTATATTTTCAAAACCAGCTAAATAATTATGGAGTTCTGTTTTTAAAACACCTGTACCAACACCATGAATAAATACAATTCTTCTAATATTTTTAGCGTTTGCAGCACTCAAACAATTTTTAACATATTGCATCTGAGTATGCAACCTAAGACTGTCATCCAATTTTTCTGGAAATTCAACTATTTTTTCTAAATGCAAATCTACTTCCAATACTCCACCCAACCTATATCTATTGGTTTCAATATACTTACTCAATAATCCTTTTTTTACTTTCCCTTTATTATCAGCAGTAATCTTTGTTGCAATAACAGTTTCGTCAACTTTGTACATGTGCTCATTATCTTCTCCTATAATTATTATTTCACTTACTGAAACTTCATGATCAAATCCATCAGAACAACTAACTACAACCCTTTTTTCAGAAATAACAGTAATTATTTCTCCCTCAAGATTTTCATTAATAAATTTCACTTTATGTCCAACACTAATATTCATATCGTACAAAAGTAAATTATTTAGGATACTAAGAATGAAAATAATAACTAAATATGATCCTTTTAAATTTAACGAATTAATTCGTATTTTTAACAAAATCATACACTATGTACGCATAGTTTTATTCACTTAATTAACTTTAACTAATATGAAAAAAATCTACATCCTCGCTATTGGGTTAATAGCTACATTACAAATTTCAGCTCAATGCAATGGGAGATATCAAACTGACTTATTTTCAACTATTGATGTAACAAGCAATGTTCAATATGGCAGCAATGTTAACTTAGTGGGTACAACCATCAACTTAACTATGGATATTTATACTCCTCAGGGAGACGTTGAAACAAATAGACCATTGATTATTTTAGCTCACGGTGGATCTTTTATTGGTGGAACAAAAAATGATGCAGATGTAGTATATATGGCAACTGAACTCGCTAAAAAAGGATATGTATGTGCATCTATCAATTATAGATTAGCGACTAGTCCATTTGACTTAATTGCTGAGCAAACTACTGTTAAAATTGTTTTTAATGCGATTCAAGATGGTAAAGCTGCTGTAAGATTTTTCAAACAAGATGCTGCTACTTCCGATATTTATAAAATTAATTCAGAACAAATATTTTTCGGTGGTTCATCTGCTGGAGGTATACTAGCAATGAACTTAGCTTTTGTAGATACTGTTACAGATTTACCTGAATCTGCACCATCATTATGGCAAACTTGGTTAACTCAACTTGGTGGATTAGAAGGTAATAGTGGAAACCCTGGTTACTGTTCAAGAGTTAACGGAACTTTTGGATTTGCTGGAGGAGTTGCTGATACCAATTTTATAGATGTTGATGATGTGCCATGGTATGGATCTCATGCAATTGGAGACCAAACAGTATTATATGATTGTGGATTTCCTTTAAGTGGAAATACTCCAGTTAATCTATGTGGAGGTAACCCTGTAAATACAAGAATGAATAACCTTGGAACTTATCATCATTTTGATTCTTATGGCGGATCCGATCATCCCCCATATGCAAGCTCAGCTTCTATTATGCAAGATAACAAAGATAGTTTAGCTATGTTTTTATTTAATATATTAGACTGTAACCCTACTAATTTGCAGAGTCCAACTCAAAAAAATTGTACTACCAACCCTAACGTTGGTGTTGATGAAATTGCTAGCAGTTCTATTAATGCTACAATCTACCCTAACCCATTTAATAATGATTTAAATATAGAGTTAACGGAGAGCTTTGATAACACAACTATTAAAGTAATAAATTCTGTAGGAAAAGTTGTTGTTGAACAAAAAGCTACATCATACATTAACAAGTTGAGTTTAGCTCATTTACCAATTGGCATGTACCTTGTTATTGTTTCTTCTAACGAAAGTAACTTTGTTCAGAAGGTAATTAGAAAATAAGGAATATAAACGATTACATTAAAACATCCTTTTACGAAAGTATTAGGATGTTTTTTTATGGAAATGTTATGCCTCTATAACTACCAACACTTACTGGTAATAAATTCGAACCAAAATTGGCGTTAATAATTTTCATAAATTCATTAGCAATCATAGCATATCCTCTACTATTCGGATGAAGACCATCTAACGAGTATGCTCCTCCTTCAATATACTTAGTACTAAAATCAATGCCATCGAAAGTCATCCCTGAAGATAAGCCACTCATAAAAGAATACATATCAACAACTGGATAACCATGTGTAGCTGCTGAAGCTCTTATATGCATGTTAAAGCTAGCAATAGAGGTCTTAACTCTAGTTAATTCATCTCTATCTAATACAACTGTGTGAGGTAATGGATTAGATTGAGTCAGGCCCATTCCATCACCTAATGGATCTTTAGCTGTCAACAATAGCAAATCCTGTTCAGTAGCCATACGAATAACTGTTGTATCAGCACCCTCCTTAATCCATATGTCTTTCCCTATTGCTTCTAAAGTATAGGTAGTAAAAAAAGGTGTTTCAGTAATATCGTGGATTGTTGCACAAACCCCTTGTGCTCCCATTCCTTGAAAAACAGTTAGAATAGAATCATATTTTTCTCTAAAATCAAAAGGGTCTGTCAATAAAGATGATCCACCAATTGAATCTCCTCCTTCTTTCGCCCAACTCATAGCATCGTTTATGCCTAACCAATTAGTGAAAAATGTAGCATTACTCTTTTTTACATGATCTATGTATTGAATTCTGTTATTTAAATCTCCAAAATTTAAAAATCTACCATAAGGAGTTATTGGTTGACCTTGAACTCCATTCCATGCAAGAGCTGCTGGGGCATTACTCCCTAAATAAATGTGATAAGTTAATTCTTCGGTAGAATTATTTCCATAAATATTTCTTAGGTTAATTCCCCCTACTCCTAAATTATTATAGGCTAAAGTTGTATCTACCCAATTTGTAAACGTAGGGTCATAATTAATTGCTAAAGGATTGTTAGTTGTAATATCTACATCAAAAGCTTTAATAACTTCAATCTCTCCATCAATATACTCTAAATGCATATATTCTGAACCATCACCTTGTACAGTTGGTTGTAAAAAGTTGGTTCCCATTTGCCGAGCTAAAATTGCAGGGTAAGAATTATCTTGCTGGCCAAACTCATTATGTAGTCCTCCATCCTGAAGTCCTTGCGTAAATGAATTACCTAAAGAAATGTAATTAGAAAAATCAGCTGATCCTTGAGTAGTTTCATACTCATCAAATTGTGTTTTACTGCACGATGAGAAAAGAAAAACAACGCCAATCGAAATATATAAGTTTAAATGTTTCATCTTATTATTCTACTGAGGTCCCACCCTCTTTTTTTGTTCCTCCAAAAGCTATGTTTACAGCTAAACCATATACATTTACCTTACGGTTAAATTTGTAAGCAAAATCACCTGTTTGAATTTTCTCTCCGTTTTGCTGAACATAGTTTCCGTCTTCAACTTTATATTGAGCTAAACTAACATCATCTCTACTTGCACTTTGTCTGATGTACGAGAAATCAATTGATATTTTATCGCTCACTTTATATCCTAAACCGGCTGTGTAAGCTACTTGAGTTACACCTGGCAAGTGTGGACTTACTAAATTATCTTTCATAGGTGTATTGTCTTGATACAACCCAACTCTAATACTATATTTTTCTAAATACGTAAAATCAACACCTAAACGATGTGTTAATACATTTTCCCAATCTTGAATTTGTTTAGAGTCTGGTGTTTCATCATTTTTGAAATCAAATGCTAATGTATCATAAGATGACCATCCGGTCATATTTAAATCATAAGCAAACTCTAACGACCATTTTTCTGCAACGGTGTGTTTTATACTTATTCCTACTGTAAATACAGATGGTAAAGTTATTATAGATACAAAAGCTGTTTCTTCTGGAAATTTTTCTCTTAAAGAGGTTGGTATATCAGTAAATGTTGCTACACCATTACTTAAATCAACTGCAATTTTTGACCGATAATCTATTCCTATTGCAAACTTTGTATTCTTAGCATCATCACCTAAGGTTAAAAATTGAGAATAGATCCCAATATTATATCCAACCCCATCTCCATTTCCTTCTAAATGAGCTTTACCCTCTTCTGTTGTATTTGATGATAATGGAACAGCTTTTTCTGTTGAAAAACTTCCTAACCCATATACAAAACCAGCTCCAATACTTATTTTATCATGAAGTTTATAAGCTATTGTTGGTTGGAACATAAATGTTTTCAATGAGATGTTCTGAATGATATACCTTCCTTGCCAATCATCAGCAAAAGAAGATGAAGAACCAAATTGATTATTAACTAAAAAACCTAGACTAAGTTTTTCAGTAACATGTCCAGAGTAATACAAATGAATTGGTGTTGCCATTCCTGATGTTTGATCTGTATTAGCTACTTCTGGAGTTTGTATCGAGACATGGGCATCAACTAAATTAAACCCAACCGTAAAATTATGATTGTGCAAGTTTGACATTCCTGCAGGATTAAAAAAGACTGTAGTGGCATCTGAAGCGACACCCGAAAATGCACCCCCCATTGCAATAGCTTTTAGCCCTTGTATATTTAATTGAAAGCCACCTGCAATAGTAATTGCAGGTGCTCCCAATAATAATGACAATAATATTCTTCTCATTCTTATAAGTTCAATTATTTATTTACAATAAATCTTTTTGTTATTGTTTGATTTGAATAAGTTAAGTTGTAAAAATATACTCCATTAGAAAAGTCAGCAGCATTTAACGAATAGCTATTCGTTCCTTTTACAGCTTGAATTTCTTCGTTTGAAATTGATTTACCCAAAACATTGTAAATATTAATACTCACATTATTTGCTTGTGGTAAGTAAAATTCAATATTAGAAGTATTGTTAAATGGATTAGGTATATTTTGTCTTACCTGAAAAGTTTTTCCTGTTAACGCTTCTACCCCTGTAGCAGAAACAATTTCAATTTGGTAGTAATCAACAATAAAGGGTTGTGAAGTTGGTATCCCTGCCAATTGTGCCCATGACAATCCTGCTACATATATAGGGTATATTCCTTCATCTCCAGGAGCAGCTGTTCCAGTAACTAACATACAACTAGAAGTTCCTCCATAAAAATAAAAATTTAAGTTATTTTCATTTTCAGATACAATTGAAAATCCTGGAGGTAAACCTGAAATAGAATCTACTACTACACTATCAATTGGCACAGTAGTACAAGGAAATGGTAATGGTAATACCTGAACACAAGTATCAACAGGTGTAATTGTAGTTATTGTTTCTGAATAAGGCACTCCAACAGTAGCTATAGCTAAGCCAGTTGCGCTATCTGGATATACACCAGGAACAGTAAAAGCACCATTTGGAGCACAGTTTTGAGCAATTGCAAAACTCATTGAAGTTATTGCTATTAAAGAAAGTAAAAGTTTTTTCATAATGTCTGTTTTTATTTTATATAGTGATTAGGTTAATTTCATTTTTGTTTTATGGGAAAGTTATTCCTCTATAATCACCAACAACTACTGTTGGTATATTTGATCCATAAAATTCATTGATAACGCGTATAAACTCATTTGCAATTACTGCATACCCTCTAGTATAAGGGTGTACACCATCTAAAGAAAATAAACCTCCTTCAATGTATGTGGGAGCAAAATCAACACCATCAAAACTCAATCCTGTATTGGTTAAGGTCTTCATAAAACGATTCATATCTGCTAAAGCAAAACCGTACTGAGCAGCTAAAGATTTTATAGCATTATTAATTTCATTTGTCCTTGTTTGAACAATTACAATTTCATCCTTATCTAAAACTACAGTATGTGGTAAGGGTTTTGATTGAATTTTACCAATACCATTAGCCAACTCATCAGAAGCGGTAAGTAACAACAAGTCTTCTCCTGTTGCTAATCGAACAATAGTCGTGTCCGCTCCTTCTCTTATCCATACATCATCATCTACTGCCTCTAAAGTAACCGTATTAAAATATGGTATAGAGGTTACATCAGGTAATGTTGCACAAACCCCCTTTGCTCCCATATTATAGAAAGCTGTTAATATCGAATCATATTTATTTCTAAACTCAGTTAAATCTGATAATTCAGTTAATTTTAAACCTGGAACGGCAACTACATCATCATCATCACCACCTTCTGTTGACCAGCCAAGGATGTCATTATTTCCTAACCAATTGGTAAAAAATGTTGCATTACTTCTCTTAACATGATCTAAATAACTAATAGGGTTAATTTCATCGCCAAAATTTAAAAACCTACCGTTTACATTATACTTAGTTTGCAAAAGATTATAATTAATAGCTGTATTATTTCCACCTGACAAACAATTAACTAGTTTGATTCCCGAAATCCCAAGATTATTATATTTAACAGTTGTATCTCCCCAAGTTATCCAACTATTATCAGGAACTATTGCACTAGGGTGATTATTAGTTATATCATAATCATATGCACTAATCACCTCAATTTCACCATCAATGTATTCTAAATGCATATAGCTATCTCCTTGCCCATTTATGGTAGGCTGAATAAAGCTAACGCCCATTTGTCTTGCAATAATCGCTGGGTAAGAATTATCTTGCTGCCCATTCTCATTGTGTAAACCGCCATCTTGATAACCTTGTGTTAATGAATTACCAACAGCAACATAATTAGAGAAATCAGCATCTCCAGAAGAGTTCTCATAATCATCAAATTGCGTTTTAGTACACGAAAAAACAGTAAGAACAACTATTAAAATTCCAATTTTTTTCATTAATTAATTTTGTTAATCGATTGTGAAATTAAGGATTTTTTTGATTCTGAAAAGATTATAATAAATTGCTTTAGAAATAATTAGCTTTCTAAATTTCCATTACATTTGGAATATCAAAAATCATTTATGAAAAAAATAGCAGCATCCGAATTAGTCCTAAATAAAGACAACAGTGTTTACCATTTAAATCTACATCCTCATCAAATAGCAAAAGACATTATTGTTGTTGGAGACCCTGGAAGAGTTGAAATTATTTCAAATTACTTTGATAGTATTGAACACAAAGTTTCCAACCGCGAAATTGTAACTCATACTGGAATGTTAAATGGTAAACATTTAACTGTTATGTCAACTGGAATGGGTACTGACAATATCGATATTGTACTAAATGAATTAGACGCTTTAGTAAACATTGATTTAGAAAATAGAATTATAAAAGAAGAACATTCATCATTAAATATTATTAGACTAGGAACTTCTGGCTCACTACAAACAAATGTACCTTTAGATTCGTTTGTTATTTCAGAATTTGGTTTAGGGCTAGATGGGCTAATGAATTACTACAATTTTGAGCAAACTACCGAAGAAATAGAACTACTGGAACAATTCTACTCCCAAACCAATTATAGTAAAGTCTTTGCACAACCTTATTTTGTAAAATCTTCTACAGAACTGTTTAATAAACTAAAAGAAGGTTGTATCTCTGGAATTACAGCAACTGCTGGAGGTTTTTATGGGCCTCAAGGAAGGGTTCTTAGAATTCCATTAAAAGAAACTCAGTTAAACGAAAAACTAAGAGATTTTAGCCATAACAATTACCGCATTACCAACTTTGAGATGGAAACCTCTGCTTTATACGGATTATCAAGAGCTTTAGGACACGAATCTTGTACTGTTTGTGCCATAATTGCCAATCGTTTTTTAGGCACAGGAAGTAGCAACTATAAGCTTGCAGTAACCAAATTAATTGAACAAACCCTCTCTAAATTAACACAATAGCGTTAATAAGTCATCTTTTATAGATAACCTTTGGGTGCTATCTGACGTATATTTGGTATATGTCAAACACAGAATTACAAGCACTAATAAGTCTTTTAGACGATCCGGACGATAATATCTATGATGATATTAAAGGTAAATTAATCTCTTATGGTGATGATGTTATTCCTCATTTAGAAAGTGCTTGGGAAAATTCTTTTGATCACCTACTCCAATATAGAATAGAAAACATTATTCACGAACTTCAGTTTGATAATATTAAGCAAGAGTTAACTAATTGGAAATCATCTGAAAAAGATTTGATAGATGGAGCTATTATTATTGCTAAATATCAATATCCAGATTTAGAAGAGACATCAATACGTGACTACATTAAATTAGTAACGCAAGACGTTTGGTTAGAGTTAAATGATAATTTAACTGCTCTAGAAAAAATTAAAGTGTTGAATCGAATTATTTTTGATGTTCATGGCTTTTATGGAAATACTAAAAACATAAACTCTCCAAAAAACTCTTACATCAATAATGTAATTGAAACTAAAAAAGGAAATCCAATAACGTTAGGAATTGTTTATATAGCCATTTGTAATAGACTAAATATCCCTATGTATGGAGTAGATGTACCAGCACACTTTATTTTATCTTATGCTGAAGAATCTGAAAACGTTTTATTCTATTTAAATGTATTTAATAAAGGTGCTGTTTTTAGTACTCATGACATTGATAAATTTCTAGAACAGCTTAAAACAGAACCAAAAGACGAGTACTACACCCCTTGTTCTAACCTAACCATTATTAGAAGATTAGTACAACACTTAATTTATACTTATGATAATTTAGGTTACTTGGAGAAAAAAGAAGAACTACAGGAGTTGTACGACTTATTGAATTAAGTTTATTAATTCGTCAATTTTCAAGTTATCACCCTCTGCAACAAGTTTACTTAAGTTATAATAATTTTCACGCTCCATTAATTTATTGATTACAAAAGCTTTTAATCCCAATTCATTTAAGTCTTTAATCAATGGTCTTTTTGTTTTAGCGTTAATTAATCTTGATGTTAACATTCCTGCGTTGTACTTCAGATAAATTGAAGCCCCAGATTGGTTAATCAGCTCCATATTTTCATTAAAACAAGGAGTTCCTCCTCCTAATGACAGCACAAAGTTATCGTGACCATTAATAACCTTATTCAAGACACTACTTTCTAATTTCCTGAAATAAATTTCTCCATGAGTTGAAAATATTTCATCAATACTTTTTCCTTCATCTTTTTCAATTTCAGCATCTAAATCAAAAAAAGTTTTGTTGAGTTTATTTGCTAGTCTTTTACCTAAAGTGGTTTTCCCACTCCCCATAAAACCAATCAAAAATATTTTGTTTGAGTTCTCCAATTTATTTAATCGGACTATCGGGTTCTTTTGCCATGTGGTTGAAGACTTGTTTTTCAACAAATTTTGGAAAGAACTTACTTAGAAATACTACTAATTTTCCTTGTGAAGTTAGCACCAATGTTCGTTTCTTTTTCTCAACTCCACTAACAATATAATTGGCAACTTCTTCTGCTGTCATCATTTTAGTTTCATCTCTTGGTGTTTCTTTTTGAGCTGAACCATCAGAAGATAACGCTGTATTTCTAATATTAGATGCAGTAAACCCTGGGCAAGCAACCATTACATGTAAACCTGTTCTTAAGTTTTCTGTACGTAAAGCATCTAAAAATCCTTGCATGGCAAACTTAGAGGCTGAATAACCTGTTCTGGCAGGTAATCCAACATAACCAGCAATAGAAGAAACACCAACAACAGAACCTTTACTTTTTAAAATGTGAGGTAAAGCATATTTAGTGCAATAAACCGTTCCATAAAAATTAATTGCCATCACTTTTTCGAGCACATTTAATTCCATCTCATTAAAAATGGCTCTCATAGAAATTCCTGCATTATTAATTAACACATCAATCTTCCCAAATTTAGAAATGGTTTGTTCCATTAAGTTTTTACAATCTTCTTTAATAGAAACATCACACTTCACCACCAAAACCTCTACTCCAATCTTTGTAATTTGATGTGCTACGTTTGTTAGTTTATCCATATTACGAGCAGCAATAACAACATTTGCGCCTTTATTAGCAAAAGCCACCGCACAAGCCTCTCCAATACCAGATGATGCTCCTGTAATAATAACTACTTTATTTTTCATGTTTAATTATGGTACTTATTGAATAATGATAAACTTTGTAAGCAAAGATAGTTAAATGCAAATAATAGCGGTTAAAGACAAACAAACAATAAAAGACTTTATAAATCTCCCTTGGGGAATTTATAAAAATGATAAAAACTGGATTCCTCATCTTAAGCAAGATATCGAAAAAGTATTTGATCCTCAACAAAATAAAGCTCATGCTAACGGGAAAATAATTAGATGGGTTTTAAAGGATAACAATAATATAATTATAGGAAGAATTGCTGCTTTCGTTGATTATAAGATCGCTGATAATTTTGAGCAACCTACTGGTGGAATAGGTTTTTTTGAATGTATAAATGATAAAGAAGCTGCTTTTTTATTATTTAATACTGCAAAAAAGTGGCTTCAAAGCAATAAAATGCAAGCGATGGATGGTTCTATTAATTTTGGGGAGAAGAATATGTTTTGGGGGGTATTGGTTGAGAATTTTACTGATCCAAATAGTTATGGCATGAACTATAATCCTGAATACTACAAAACTTTTTTTGAGGAATATGGATTTAAAACCTACTACAAACAATTCATGTACAAAAGAGATTTAAATGTTCCTGCTCAACAGATTTTTGTGGAGAAAAGTGAAAACATTATGAGTAATGGTGATTATTCCATAACAAATGTTAGAGGAATGTCAATTGATAAGTTAGCTGAAAACTTTAAAACTGTATACAATGCTGCTTGGGGAGGGCATGATAATTTCAAAGTATTATCAAGTAAAAACGCTAATAAAATTATAAAGGCGCTTAAGCCTGTTTATGATAAAGACATTATTGTTTTTGTATTTTACAAAGGTACTCCTGTTGCTTTTTACGTTAATATCCCTGAGTTAAACGAAATATTTAAATACGTTAATGGAAATTTAAATTGGCTAGGAAAATTAAAGTTCCTTTATCACAAATTAAAGAAAACTCCCAACACCATGGTTGGAGTTGTTTTTGGTGTAGATCGTGATTTCCAAGGAAAAGGAATTGAAGGAGCTATGATTAAGTGGACTGAAGAAAATATAGTAACCTTGGGAAGGTACGACCAGACTGTTTTAACTTGGATTGGCGATTTTAATCCTAAGATGCTTAAAGTTTGTGATAATTTAGGAGCAAACATTTACAGAACCTATATCACTTATCGTTATTTATTTGATAGAGAAAAAGAGTTTAAAAGATGTCCTATTGTTGGGTAAACCGCTCATAATCTTCACCTTGAAAAATAACTTTTAAAAAAATAGAAAAAAGTTTTTGCTATTAAAAAAACACTACTATATTTGCACTCCTTAAAACGGAAGACCTGGTAGCTCAGTTGGTAGAGCATCTCCCTTTTAAGGAGAGGGTCCCGGGTTCGAGCCCCGGCCAGGTCACAAGAAAATCCCGCAACTAATGCGGGATTTTTTTTATACTTTTATATCTCATACCCGGGTGGCGGAATTGGTAGACGTGTACG
>JAESUI010000384.1 GCA_016763135.1 Flavobacteriales bacterium | reverse complement strand
TGCTAAAATCATTAAAGCTCCTTTTTTCTTCTTAGCAGTAGGAAGTAAAGCTAATGTTGGAGGAGCAGCATCTGCACCTATTGTAGCTTCTGCTTTCCATCCAAGCTTAGCTCCTGTAGGCGTTTTATTGGCTGTGCTAGGCTATGCTTTGGGAACTTATGGGGCTATACTTTGTGCCACACTAATGAAAATCGTTTCTCCATAATTTTTGTTAAAAACAATAGCCGAAAAAAAGATTAATATCGATTAATTCAATAGTTTTGTCGACTAACAATTAATGCGCTTTGATAAAGTTATTTAAATCAATTATTGTTGTATTACTTTTAGTAATCAGCCCTACTGTTTTTTCTCAAAAAATAACACCATTTCATTCATGGAAAACAAAAGTTTTAGCTAAAGCAAACAGTGCTAGACGGATGAAAGATGTTTCTTTTCAAGAGAAAAAAGTAATCTTTTATATTAACCTCGCACGAATGAATGGAGCTTTATTTGTAGAGACTTACCTAAAAGATTACCGTGAAGATGTTCGCATCCCTAAAAACAAATACTACCGTTCTTTAGTTAAAACATTAAGAGAGCAAGAAGCTCTTCCTCCTCTTCTTCCTCAAGAAGACCTCTTTAAAGAAGCCATAAAACATGCAAAAGAAATGGGGCGAGTTGGAAAAAAAGGACACCGATCTGCCAACCACAAAAGCTTTGACGAGCGAATGAAAAAATTAAAAAAGAAGTACAAGAAAATGAAAGAAAGTAACCAATATGGTTACCCCGATGCACTTTCTATTGTTATTGACTTGTTAATTGACGATGACAAAGAAAGCTTAATACACCGAAAAACCTTATTACATAAAGATTTAAAATACATTGGTATTGGTATTCGTTCTCACAAAAAATACCGCATTAATACTTCTCTGTTATTTGGTGGAGAATTGATTGAAATAATTGATTAACTCTCTAATAAGCCTCTACCCATTTTCTTGAGTTCGCCTTTCTCTTTAAGTTCACTAACTAGCTTATCCAAAATTCCATTTACAAATATTTTAGATTTTGGTGTGCTGTACCACTTAGAAAGTTCTATATATTCGTTAAGAGTAACTTTTACTGGAACAGATTTAAAATGTAACAACTCTGTTAATGCCATTTTCATTAATAAAATGTCTACCATAGCAATACGATCAACATCCCAGTTTTTAGTTTTATCCGCAATTAATTTTCCATTTGCTTTATCATGTGCTACAGACTTTTTTAGTAAATCTTTTATGAATTTCTTATCTTCAGAAGCATCTCTGTATAATGGCAATATTTGTTCTGAAACTGTTGATTTTTCAGAAAATCGTTTAATAGATTTTAATACCATGCTTAATACAAAATCTATCTCATCATAACCCCAAAAAATACTTTTATCTTGTAGTTCAGAGAGCAGTAATTCAAACTCTGGGATAACCTTTTTATAAAGATCTACAACAAACTTTTGATCCTCTTTAAAAGTTGATATTCTAGTAGACATATATTCTTTAAATACATCATGACCTCTTACAAAAGAATTAAACTTTATCATCAAATCCTGGTCATTACTCCATGATAGCTTTTTATCTTTCAACTGTTTATTTAAACTAGTATTTTCAGCTAGTAATCCAAAAACTTTATTATCAATAAATTTTGTGTTTGGAGAAAGATCTTCATCCGTTGGGAGTCTTTTCTTCTTAGCCTCTTCCATTTTTAATTCGGACAAATGAGTTAACTCCTGCCCAATTCCAAGTAACATCAAATACAAATCATGCATTCTCTCTAAACTTAAAAAAGTTTCACTTTCTAAGTTTTTCATATTCTTATCTTCAGATTGAAAATAAGAGTACAACGCTTGAAACACTTTTATTCTTAAGAACCTTCTACTTAACATTACCCTACCCTTTTTATATTATTTTGCTGCTCCAATTCTATCTTCAGCCATTTTATTTGCAATGGCATAAGTCGGAATATTATTAGCTTTTGAACCATTAATAATTTCTGTGGTTGTATCATAAATTTGAGCAGTTTTTTCCATTGCCCACTCTGCTGTTCTTCCATCAACTTCAGCAAAACAATTAATCACACCACCTGCATTTATCATGAAATCAGGAGCATAAATAATTCCTTTTTCCATCACAATTTTACCATGTACTGTTTCATCTTTTAATTGATTATTTGCAGCACCAGCAATGATAGAACATTTTAGCCTACCCAACGTATCATCATTTACTGTTGCACCTAAAGCACATGGAGCATAAACATCTACATCTAAATCATAAATCTCATCTAAGCCGACAATAGTTGCTCCATATTTCTCAGAAGCTTCTTTTAAAGATGGTTTATGAATATCAGTAACAAAAATTTTAGCTCCTTCATCTTTTAAATGTTTCATTAAATACTGTCCTACATGCCCAGCACCTTGAACCGCTACTTTTATCCCTTCTAATGAATCGTTACCAAACTGCGCTTTAGCACAAGCTTTCATTCCAACATAAACACCATAAGCAGTTACTGGAGAAGGATCCCCACTTTTCCCTGGTAATCCTGCAACATGATTTGTTTCTTGATTTACCCAAACCATATCTTGAGGAGAAATACCAACATCTTCTGCTGTAATGTATTTACCACTTAAAGATTCTACAAACTGACCAAACCTTCTAAATAATGCTTCATTTTTTTGAGTATGAGAATCACCTATAATAACTGCTTTTCCTCCACCTAAATTTAACCCTGAAATAGAATTTTTATACGTCATCCCTCTCGACAATCTCAATACATCTGTTAGTGCATCAGCTTCATTTGCATAATTCCACATTCTTGTACCACCTAAAGCTGGACCAAGGACAGTATTATGAACAGCAATAATAGCTTTTAATCCAGTGGCTCTATCTTGACAAAAAAGTACTTGCTCATGATCCATACTAACCATTCGAGACAAAATATTATTCTCATCTTTTGAAACCTCCTTAACATCTATCACATCTGCCATTATGGTAATTTTTAATTTTTAATCTTATTAAAGATAATTACTTTTGACCTTCAAAATATTAATACACCTATTTTGAAAGGGAGGCAAAGTTAGTCTTTTTACTGAATTGTATTAAAAAATTAAGTAAGAAATAACTCACTTTTTTATTGATAAAATTTTATAATGAAATCCTTAAAACACTTAAATAAATACTTAGTCAAATACAAATTCCGTTTGTTGTTGGGGTTTTTGTTTATTGTTTTAGCCAATTTCTTTAAAATTTTTCCAGCACAATTAATTCGAGAAGCCCTAGATCTTCTTGAGGACAAGCTTACTGGCGAAGAAATTCTAACACAATCTTTTTTCTCTGATATAATAGAAAGCATGCCTATTACACAAATTATTCTGTTGTATGCCAGTATCATTTTCGGAATTGCAATCATTACAGGAGTTTTTACTTTTTTCCAAAGGCAGACCATTATTATTATGTCTCGATTAATAGAATTTGATCTTAAGAATGAAATATTTAATCATTATCAAAAATTAGATGCCACTTTTTACAAAGAGAATAATACTGGCGACATAATGAATCGAATAAGTGATGATGTTCTTAAGGTAAGAATGTACGTTGGTCCAGCAATAATGTATTCATTTGGCCTTTTTTCTCTTTTTGTAATGGTTGTCCCACTAATGTTCTCTATTAATGTTAAGCTCTCTATTTATTCATTAACACCACTACCTATACTATCAGTTATTATTTATTTAGTGAGTGCCAGAATTAACAAACAAAGTGAAAAAGTACAATCGAAATTATCTGATATTACTACCCTATCTCAAGAGACTTATTCTGGTATTAGAATACTAAAGACCTATGTGAAAGAAAAATTCTTCTCATCAAAATTAAATCAAGAAAATGAAATCTACAGAATGTACTCTATGGATTTGGTAAAAACTAACTCTTTATTCTTCCCTGTAATGATGTTACTTATAGGAATGAGTACTATTTTTACTATTTATATTGGAGGTAATATATTTATTGAAAATGCTTCTAATCCTTTGATTCCTGACAATGAAAAACTGACAATAGGAAATATTTTAGAGTTTGTTATATACATCAACATGCTAACATGGCCTGTTACTGCTATTGGATGGGTCACCTCTATTATTCAACGTGCAGCTGCATCTCAAACAAGAATTAATGAATTTTTATCTACCCATCCAAAAGTTAAAAATACATCAAATGAAAAATTAGACTTAGAAGGTGAAATTGTTTTTAAAGATGTTTCCTTTACTTATCCAGAATCTGGAATTAATGCGTTAAAAAACATTTCCTTTGAAATAAGTAAAGGAGAAACATTAGCAATCGTTGGAAAAACGGGGTCTGGAAAATCATCAATTATTAATTTACTACTTAGAAATTACGATGTTAATAAAGGTGAAATATTAATAGATAACAATAATATTAAAACAATAAACCTTAACCAACTAAGGGAAAATACAGGTTTAGTGCCTCAAGATGTCTTTCTTTTTTCTGATACTATAGAAAACAATATTGCTTTTGGCTACAAAAATGAATTGCCAGATAAATCTATAATTGAAAAAGCAGCTAAAGATGCCGCAATTTATAGTAGTATTCTAGAGTTGCCAAAAGGGTTTAAAACTAAAATTGGAGAACGGGGTGTAACTTTATCTGGTGGTCAAAAACAACGAGTTTCAATAGCCCGAGCTATTATAAAAGAACCTCAGATTTTAATTTTCGATGATTGTCTATCTGCAGTTGACACTGAAACAGAAGACATTATTCTAACCAATCTAAAACGAATTATGAAAGATAGAACATCTATTATAATTAGCCACCGAGTTTCATCTGTTAAAAATGCAGATACAATTTTAGTGTTGGAAGAAGGCGAAATTATCGAACGAGGAACTCATGAAAATTTACTAAAAGCTAAGGGTAGTTATTACGAAACCTATCAAATGCAACTACTGGAAATAGAAAAAAACAAAATGGAATAATATTTTATCATTTGTTTGATAACTGATTATTAATATCTAAATTTGCAGCCCTTTAAGGGGAAAAATAAATTAAGAATTATGGACGCGATTAAATTTGTAGAAAACGACTTATCACCAGTAAGTGACTTACCTTCTTTTAAAGCAGGAGACACTATTACTGTATATTATAAAATTAAGGAAGGTAACAAAGAAAGAATTCAGCATTTTCAAGGCACTGTTTTACAGAGAAGAAACCCTGGAGCAAATGAAACTTTTACAATTAGAAAAATTTCTGGAGGTATTGGTGTTGAAAGAATCTTTCCTTTAGCTTCACCTTTTATTGATAAAATAGAAGTAATTAAACATGGTGATGTTAACAGAGCTAGAATTTTCTACTTGAGAGAAAGAACTGGTAAATCTGCTAGAATCAAAGAAAAAAAGATTATTAAAAAATAATTATAAGTTATAAACTTACAACCTACTAAAGCCTCGAAATTATTTTGAGGCTTTTTTTGTTAATAGCTCATGAGTACTAATAATATTTAGATTAATAATAATTATTAATCGATGAATAAATTAGTTTTCTTTTATGTGTTACAACTATTGATTTAAATAGAAAAGATGGGTAAATTTGTAGTCCTATCAAATTTAACTTAAACAAAAGGTATGAGGCAACTAAAAATTACCAAATCTATTACGAATCGTGACAGTGCATCTTTAGACAAGTATTTACAAGAAATAGGCAGGGAAGATTTAATTACTGCTGAAGACGAAGTAGAATTAGCACAGAAAATAAAACAAGGCGATCAAGTTGCTCTTGAAAAATTAGTAAAGGCAAATCTTCGTTTCGTTGTTTCTGTTTCAAAACAATACCAAAACCAAGGACTTACACTACCCGATTTAATTAATGAAGGTAATCTAGGGCTAATAAAAGCAGCTCAAAGGTTTGATGAAACTAGAGGTTTTAAATTCATTTCTTATGCAGTTTGGTGGATTCGCCAATCGATATTACAAGCAATAGCAGAACAAGCTAGAATTGTAAGACTGCCTTTGAATCAAGTTGGTTCTTTAAACAGGATTAATAAAGCTTTTTCTAGATTAGAACAAGAATTTGAACGCGAACCATCTGCTGATGAGATTGCTGAATCTTTAGAAATAGAAAAAGAAAAAGTAACTGAATCTCAAAAAATATCTGGAAGACATGTGTCTATGGATGCTCCTTTTAAAGATGGGGAAGACGGTACATTATTAGATGTTTTATCTAATGGAAACTCACCAAAAACGGATGTGAGTTTAATGAACGAATCTTTACAAAAAGAAATAAAACGTTCATTATCCACTTTAACTGATAGAGAAAAAGACGTTATAATGTTGTTTTTTGGAATTGGAATTCCACACCCACTTTCTTTAGAAGAAATAGGTGAAAAGTTTGGATTAACAAGAGAACGTGTTAGACAAATCAAAGAAAAAGGAATAAGAAGATTAAGACATACTTCAAGAAGTAAGTTATTAAAAACATATTTAGGTTAAAATTAAATGGAAGTGTTAGAAAACAACAAGATAGCATACGAAAACAAGTTAAATCAATATGTTGAGGATGAAAGATCAACAGTTAATTTAATAAGTTCTATTGGACATTTAATGTATGAGAAATCTATAGAGCTTATTCTTTTCAGAAACCCTTTGGTTGACAAAAGTATTTCAGAGATTCTAAAACTGCATAAAAAAGCTAAAACAATTACATACAACCCTGTAAGTATCCATGACACTGCTGCTTTAGCTGGGGAAATTTGTAATCTAAACATTGCCCCTTCTAAATTAGATATTGGAAAACTAGCAAGTGAATGGGATTTAGAAAAAGAGAATTTTGATTCTCAAGCAGACTTTCTAAATAATAAATTAGCTGGATTTGAAAATTCTGATGACCACAATATTACCCCAAAAGATGTTGTCCTTTATGGGTTTGGACGAATAGGAAGATTAGCAGCAAGGGAATTAGTAAAACAAGCAGGAAAAGGACAGCAATTAAGACTAAGAGCAATTGTCACTAGAAGTGTAACAGATGATTCTATAATTAAAAGAGCTGCTTTATTGAGAAATGATTCCGTTCACGGGGAATTTTCTGGAAACGTAGAGATCGATTTAGAAGGTCAAGCATTAATTGTTAATGGTCAGATAGTCAAAATGATTGAAGCTAAAAATCCAGAAGATGTAGATTATACATCTTACGGAATAAATGATGCTTTAATCATTGACAATACAGGCGTTTTTTCTAATAGAGAAGCATTAGGAAGACACATGAAAGCAAAAGGAGTTAGTAAGGTTCTTCTAACTGCTCCAGGTAAAGAGATTCCTAATATAGTTTATGGGATTAATGAAGAAGAGTTAGATTTAGACAGTGAAGATATTTATTCTGCCGCATCATGTACCACTAATGCAATAGCTCCAATATTATATACTATTGAGAATTCGTTAGGAGTTATTAAAGGGCATATTGAAACTGTACATGCTTACACTAATGATCAAAACTTATTAGACAACATGCACAAAAAGCCACGTAGAGGGCGTTCTGCAGCAATCAATATGGTAATAACATCTACTGGTGCTGGAAATGCAGTAACCAAAGTCATACCTAGCCTTAAGAACAAATTAACAGCAAACGCTGTTAGAGTTCCTACTCCAAATGGTTCTTTGGCAATTTTAAATCTAAATATAGCTAAAGAAACTTCTGTAGATGACATTAATGAAATTGTTAGAAAAGCTGCTTTAGAAGGAGGCTTG
>JAESUI010000383.1 GCA_016763135.1 Flavobacteriales bacterium | reverse complement strand
GGAAAATGGCGGAGGAAAAGATGGAAAAACCTCAACTTCTAACTTTATTTCCGGAATGTATAAGTCAGTTCCTCCATTACAGGAAATGTTTAATATGGCCGGTATGCAATTACCAAACTATCTAAAAGGTGAAGATATAGAGGATGCTAAGGAAGTAAAAGCTAACAACCCGAATAGACCAAGCAACCCTAAACCTCGTAGACCTGAAAATCCTGATAGTGACATTTAATTTTCTA
The DNA here is from genome assembly GCA_016763135.1 of Flavobacteriales bacterium. GTDB lineage: Bacteria > Bacteroidota > Bacteroidia > Flavobacteriales_E > Vicingaceae. Next base: position 3,347 of record JAESUI010000383.1, on the reverse strand, counting down.
ATTAAGAAATAAAGTAAATCTTCTTGAAAGAAATCACGTTATACATTATGGCTGGTATTTACATACTAGCTGGTATTTACCATTTTGTAAATCCAAAATTCTATTTAAAAATTATTCCTCCTTATATTCCTTGGCATAAAGCAGTAAACTATCTAAGTGGTGCTACAGAAATTATTTTAGGCGTACTCTTATTTTATCCTCCCTACGCTACTTTTGCTGCTTGGGGAATAATGGGACTACTCATTGCTATTTTCCCTGCAAATATTTACCATTTAACCTCAGCTAAACCAGGTAAAGGAATTCCTATTTGGGTGTTATGGTTAAGAATACCTCTTCAAGGACTTTTTATTTGGTGGGCTAGGTGGTATACATTTACTTAATTTAAGCCAAGTATTTTGCTTATTTTTATTCGTTTATGAACGACTACAAATACAGATAAACGGATTACGTTTATTCGGATGTTAGCAGTAATTGACCAACGAAAAGAATGAATAAAGAAATTGATTTTGAACAATGCAAAAAGTGTGAAGCAGAATTGAGTGATGATTTTTGTTCTAAATGTGGAAATCCTAAAGTTTTAAAGAAAATTGATGGAAGTTATATCCTATCAGAAATAGTAAGTGTCCTAAACTTTGATAAAGGAATTTTTTATACAATAAAAGAGTTGTTTGTAAGGCCTGGAGAAAATGTTCATAAATTCATTCATAACGACAGGAATAGACTCGTAAAACCTATAATATTTATTATAGTATGCTCTTTGATTTACACCATAGCTCAACAACTTCTGAAATTTGAAGATGGTTATGTTAATGCTGGTGGATTTGGAGATTCAGCAGTTTCAAATATTTTTGAGTGGATACAAAAGAACTACGGCTATGCAAATATCTTGATGTCAATTTTCATTACGGTATGGATTAAACTTTTCTTTAAAAAGTATAACTACAATTTTTTTGAAATTATAATCCTATTGTGTTTTGTAATGGGAATAGGAATGTTGATTTATACAACATTTGGAATCATAGAAAGTATTACTAAATTGAAAATATTACAAATTGGTGGGATTATTACATTTATCTACACTTCATGGGCAATAGGACAGTTTTTTGACAGAAATAAAAAATTGAACTATCTGAAAGGGTTAATAGCCTATTTATTAGGAATGATAACTTTTTATTTTCTTGCAGTAATTTTGGGATTAGGAATTGATTTGATGTCTAAAATATAGAAAAATAATCTTAACGAAATAAAAACAACAGTAGTTAAAAATGGCTATAAGTAATTGCTTGTTCTCGGGGATTTTTAGTTTGGTATGTACTTGCAAAGAATAAGTACTAAACCACACAACTACTCATAGCCGAGACCATTATTCCTTCACAAACTTAACTACCTTATTTTCATAGGTAATGAAATAAACTCCTTGAGAAAGTTCTTGAACAGAAATTGAGAGTTGTTGTGTTTGCTTTAATTCTTTAATCATTATTGTTCTTCCAGCTATATCTCTTATCATTAACTGACCAGTTTTAGCCGCTTCAAACTCAATAGTAATTTTCTCTTTAGCTGGATTAGGATAGATTTTAATTGTATTCGCTTTTAACTCATCTATACTCGTAGTAAAATCTACATCAACCATCTCTGTTGCCATTATAGAGATATTATGAGCTGTATCTATTACAATAGAGTTTATTCGCCCACTCGGCACACTTAAATTATCATAACGAATATCATTAGTTGAAACAGCTCCTACCAAAATAGTTTCTGAAGCTGTACGAGAATGATAAACTCTCAAGTCATCTATGTCATAAACACAATTGCCACTTCTAAAAGAAATATAATTACCTGTTGTAAGTGGTGTAGCATCTTTCCAAGAATCAACAAAAACATCATCTACATAAACTTCTGTTATTCCAGTTATTTTATCATAAACAATCTTATAATCGTACCATTGGTTTGCATTAAAAGGATAAATAATCTCTTTGGCTAAAGAAAACGTATTGTTCGTTACTTCATAAAATTGAAGCTTACCATCATCTTGCCTAAACCAAACAAAGTAGGAGTTTCCTCCATTCGTTTGGGTAGCATCATCACTCATATAATGAAACCCTGCACGCTTATTAGTCCCTACTCCACTAATATTTGCTTTGTAATGGTACAAGAACTTATTACTATTATTTTGATCATAAAGAGCAAACAAATTAGTGTTGGTATTTACTTCATCTGATTGATTTAAATACCCAGAAGTTATGTTCCATATTCCAGAAGAATCTGTCCAATCCGAATGAATACTAGCATCAAAATCATCATTAAAAAATCCATTGTTATCATTTGCTCTCCATTCAACATTATCGTAATCTGCTACCTGATAAAATTGATGCATTACTCCACTTCCACCAACATTATCAGCATCAGTAAAGTTGCTTACAAAATTGGTTGTTGCACTTGGTAATGGAGAAGCAGAAATTGCAGTAGTAGGCTTTATGGTATCCTTTAGACAAGAATAAACTACTTTCCAACCATCTCCTCTGGTTGCTACATCAGAATAAAACTGTAAGGTTAATGCACTCCCTGTTGAAGTAATATTAGGTGGTAATGTTGTTCCTGAATATCCTCCAATTAACGGATCAGAAATAGTTGAACCATCATAAATCCATAAAGAATCAAAACCTAGCTCAACATCAAATTCTAAAAAATTAAGAGAGACACTACTCGCTCCCGTTGGTGCAATCGTAAAGTTATATGATTCATTATTTCTGTATTCTCCAAATGCTCCACCTTGATCTGTTAAAGTATCTGAACAAGCAATAATTGAGCAGTCAGTAAATTTTTCTTCAATCAAATCCCATAATTGAGTGTAACCATCATCATAACCCAAGGCCCAAATTCCTATTCCACCTATCTTCATTTGCTTTACCCTATCATAACGAGCGCCTAAACTTTCTTTATCACAAACATAAGCTTGTCGCCAATTACCTCCAGTTTGATAAATGTAATAAGGAGTTTCTGATTGAAAATCATATTGTCGATTAGAATAGTTTCCAGAAGTATTATTTTTTACATAATTATATGTTCTTGCTGACGAGAAATTACCTGTAGTACTTGATCCAATAGTATTTGATACTGTTTCCCACTCATAGCCATAATATGGCAAACCAATTAATAAGCTAGATGGAGTAACTCCGTTATCTAAATGGTAATCTATTGATCTTATCAGGTTTAAAGAACTCCATATTGAACCACTGTACAATGGATCAGTTGGTCCAGCATTAGCACTTCCGCTCCAATGATAGCCGTATCCCATAATGATAAATTGATCTACCACATTGTTCAATGCTACTAAATCAAAAACATTG
>JAESUI010000382.1 GCA_016763135.1 Flavobacteriales bacterium | reverse complement strand
TCATTCTTTTTAGAGGAGATTAAACGTACAACATCTTCGTTTAATCCTATAGGAATAACTTCTGATTCAATATCAGTAGTAAAACCATATTTGTATTCTTGGTTTTCGGCTAGTTGTTTTCCTAGTTCGTCCTCGGTTACTGTTTTCACTTTTTTCATTTCCGGATACTCTTATCTACATTGAAAAACTTTCGCCACAGCCACATGTTCTGTTAGCGTTAGGATTATTAAAAATAAATCCTTTACCATTTAAACCTCCAGAAAAATCTAATTCTGTTCCGGCCAAATAAAGGATGCTTTTTTTATCGCAAACGATTTTAATGCCTCTATCCTCAAAAATTTTATCATTATCATTGATTACATGGTCAAAAGTTAAATCGTAAGTTAAACCCGAACACCCACCACCTTTAACTCCAACACGAATAAAACTTCCTTGAGGAGAGCTGTCTTCAGCCATCAATTTAATGGCTTGGCTTTTTGCATTTTCTGAAACTGTTATCATAATTTCTTATTTAGATTCATTCTAAACTAGTACAAATGTACTAAAAATGTGGTATTGAAACATGATAAATATCAATAAAAGAAGATTATTTAAAATTCGTTTGAATTCATACATTTGCAGAATGTTAGAAGATAAAAATGAAAAACCGGTTAGTGAATTAGAAGAATTAGGTGAATTTGGCTTAATTAAACACTTAACTGAGAATATAAAATTGCAAAATTCGTCCTCTTTAAAAGGGGTTGGAGATGATGCAGCAGTGATTGAATACAAAAACAAACAAACGGTTGTTACAACAGATTTGTTGGTAGAGGGCATTCATTTTGATCTGCTTTATATGCCTTTAAAGCATTTAGGTTATAAAGCTGTAGTAGTTAATTTGTCTGATGTTTATGCGATGAATGCAATACCCAAACAAATAACTGTTTCTATTGCTGTTTCTAATAGAATGTCGGTTGAAGGATTAGAAGATTTGTACGAAGGAATTTTGCTGGCATGTAACATTTATGGTGTTGATTTAGTGGGAGGAGATACAACTTCTTCAACTTCTGGATTAATCATTAGCATTACAGCTTTAGGTGAAGGAGATAAAGATAAATTAGTTTACAGAGATGGTGCAAAAGAAAATGATTTGATTTGTGTTTCGGGTGATTTGGGAGGTGCTTTTATGGGCCTTCAATTATTGGAACGTGAAAAACAAATTTACAATGAGGATCCTAAAGTTCAACCTGATTTTTCTGGTTATGATTATGTATTAGAAAGACAACTGAAACCTGAACCAAGAAAAGATGTGATTGATATGTTCAAGGAGATAGGAGTTCAACCAACTTCTATGATTGATGTTTCAGATGGGTTATCCTCAGATTTAATTCATATTTGCCATCAATCGGAAGTAGGTTGTACAATTTATGAAGATAAAATTCCTTTGGATTTCACAACCGTTAGTGCGGCTGAAGAAATGAAGCTAGACCCAACGGTTTGCGCGTTGAATGGAGGTGAAGATTACGAGTTATTGTTTACCATCTCTTTAGATGATTACGAAAAAATAAAAGACCAAAAAAGAGTAGCAGTAATTGGACACATTACTTCAGATAAAGGAAGCTATCAGTTTGTTTCTAAAAGTGAACAAGTACAAGAATTAACTGCACAAGGTTGGAATTCGATTTTGAAGAAAGGGTGATTTTACTCCCATTTTCCATAAAAATTTGCTAATTGAAACCAGAATAACATAACTATATTCTCTTGATAGATTTTTTCCTCAAGCTTTTTAGGGGTTGTGAATAATCTCAAGGTACTTGCAATAAGGCTATAGTGTATGTTAGGGTTTTCAGGTAAAGATTTTGCTATATCTCCAAAAATTGCAAAAGTTGAGTTTGTATCTTTTTTGCAGGAAATATTGTAAATTTTATATTCATTTTGAATACATTTTAATTGATCATATTTTATGAGATTAGGTATAGTAAGCTTTAGTTTCTTAGCTACCTCAATGATTTGGTAAGGTTTTTCGATAGAGGGCATTTTATCAGGATGTACTTCTATATATTTCAATATGTTCCAATATAACTCTCCTTTTCCATTTTTATTTTCAACTAATTTATTATTAATAAAGTAGTCTTCAAAACTTGTTATAAATTTTTCCTTGTTAACCTTGTTTTGAGAAAAATATTCATCTAAACAATTTTGTGCCAGAATTTCAGATTCCGTGATTTTTTTCTGACAAAGAGTATCTTGACCATAAGAAAGAATAACGAATAGAATTAAAAGTAAGAGACTTAAAAGATATTTCATAATTATGTTATAGTTTATATGAAAACGAAGTTAGTGTTTTTTGATGAAAATGTCAACTGTATAATTTGAATTTAATAACTAAACTGAACCTTCAAAAAAATACTATTGCCTAAGTTTTTAAAGGTATTTTGTTCTTCTCCATAAAATAGTTGCTCGGTAAGGCTAAGGTCTCAATTTTCATGTAAGGAATAAGCTAAAGAAGGCATCAAGAATAAAATGTTGATGTCTTGCTCTGGCAAGGTTGGAATTCGATTTTGAAAAAGAACTAACCTTTTGTAAAGATTAAAGGTACTTAGAGCGACTATTTATAGTCGCTTTTTTGTTTTGTAATCAATCAAAAAATAAAACTATATTTAGCTTAAATAAAAAACAGATAGATGTCACATTCTTTTAAAAGTAAAATGCTGTATAAGTTTGAACGATTCCTTGCAAAGGGAGGAAGCTCAATGTTTAAAATTCTATTGGTTGCATTTGTTGTATGTTTCGGAATTATATCAGGTTTAAGAGGTCTTATTCTTTTTTGGATAGGACCAGTAGAAGATTATAATACTGTAACTTCTTTTTGGGATCATGCTTGGTATGTATTTCTTCAAATGACAGATCCTGGAAATATGTATCAAGATTCGTTTACTTCAGGATGGATTAGAATTACAACAGTAATTTCTGGATTTGTAGGTGTAGTAATATTTTCTGCTTTAATTGCTTTTATTACCAATGCATTAGATAAAACATTGTATGAATTTAGAAAAGGAAGAGGTGTAATTATTGAAGAAAATTATACGTTAATATTGGGTTGGAATGATCGAGTGGTTGATATTTTGAGAGAACTTATTCTTGCTAATGAAAGTGAATCTTATGCAAGTGTTGTAATATTATCGAATGAGGATAAAGAAGATATGGATGACTTTATTGAAAAGCGAATTCCAGATTCTCTAACTACTAAAATTATAACCTCGAACGGGAAATCATCTAATTTAAATGAATTAAATCGTGTTGGGGCAAAAAAAGCTAAGTCGGTAATAGTTTTGGCCAATTGTTCTGATAATGCTTCTTATGAAACGAAATTACTTTCGGATACCCATGCAATAAAATCAGTAATGGCAATGATTGCATGCCAAGGAGGCGAAAATGAAATCCCTATTATTTCTGAAATATTTACTTCAGAAAAAAGGGAGATTATTAACTTTTTTGATGACGAAAATATAATAGCTATTGATAGTTGGGATATTATGGGGAAACTGCTTGTTCAGACTTCTTTAACAAGTGGTTTAGAAATAGTTTATATGAGATATTGTCTTTTGATATGAGTGAAGTATACTTTTATGAATCAAAATGGAATGGCGTGAAATTTGGCAACCTTGCTTTTCATTTTAAGGATGGTATTCCTTTGGGTATTCATAAAGCAGATGGGACTGTTATGCTTCGTCCAGATGATGATACAGTTTTAGCTGAAGATGATGAAATTTTAATTTTAGCAAATGATGATTCTACAATTGATTATAGTCCTCAACAATTATATATGCCGAATGAATTAAATTATACGGAGTATAAATTAGAGCAGCAAACTAAAAATGTATTGATATTAGGATGGCACCATGTAGGTAATATTTTTGTTGGAGAGTGTGATGACTATTTAAAAGAAGGGTCAGTTTTTGATGTTGTAATTGACAACCCAAGTGATGCTGTAATTAAAAATTTAAATGATATAGATAAAGAGTATCCTGGGATTAAAATTAACCTTCACGAAAAAAATGCGCATTCTATTGATGTGTTAAGAGATCTTAAACCTTATAGCTACGATACAATATTAATTTTGTCACAAAACCCAGAAGAACAACTAGCAGATAAAGTTGATTCTGATACATTAATGATTCTTTTACTCCTTAGAAAAATTGCCAAGGATGAAGGAGTTAATAATTTGGAAAATAAAACAAAAGTAATTACTCAGGTACTAGATTCAGATAACCAAGATTTAATTCTTCAAACAGAAGTAGATGATTTTATTATTAGTAATAAATTAATTACAATGATTTTGGCACAAATAAGTGAAGAGCCCAAAATTAAAAAATTATATGACGATCTTTTTGAAGAAGATGGAAGTGAAATTTATGTTAAATCAGCAAAGTTGTATTTTGAAAATTTCCCTATTAAAGAAGAGTTTGCCACAATTTTAGGGCAAGCAAATAAAAGAAAAGAAATTTGCTTAGGAATAAGGTATGCCAATCTTTCTAAAAATTCATCAAAAAATTTCGGAGTAGTATTAAATCCTCCCAAGGATAAAACTATCACTCTAAATGAAAATGATTTTTTAGTTGTTTTGGCTGAGGATGAATTGTAATTAATAACTGAACTGAATTCTCAAAAAAATACTATTACCTAAGTTAACCTCTGTTAAAGCAAAATAACGGGAGTTTTAGAAATTAAAGATAAGACTGCATTGAGTAGAGTATTACACATTTGCATCAACTGGCAAGTCATACATCCACATGTTTTTCAATTCTTTAGCAACGTATTCATTCCTGCCTAAATACTTACTGTTAACACTTTCAACAGTTCTGTCTTTGTTTAAAGACATTGTGTAAGGATCAACTTTTATATCCATAGCTGTACCATGAGCAACATTACTAACTAGTCTGAAGATTTCTGCAGCAACATGTTCTAACAATTCCATGTTTTTAGCTAATTTTTGTTTAAGCTCTTCAGTATCAATTTGTTTTTCAACAATATCTTCTTGTAGGGTTTTCATAAAACCTAAATCGAAAGGATCAATATATCTATCTGTAATGTCAGCTTTATCGTAAGGCTCCCAATCTTTAAATAAACGTTGCATTTGCAAACTAATTTCACCGTACTTATTCATTAAGGCTGTAGGACCTGAAACAGCCTCTTTCATTAAGTCTAAATTGGTTAAACCATTGTTTATAAATAATAAACAGTTAACACCCCAGTAAGCTGCCCAATCCCAAATTATTTTTGTTACCATAATTTGGGTGCTTCCCCATAGAGGATATTGATTAACATAAATTGGCATCCAATTATCAAATAATGCACGAAATACTTGTGCATGAAATTTTGTTCGATAAAATACATCTTCACCTTTGAGATCACGTTGAATTAAATCAGCGGTTAGTGTGTTAGCTATAGAAATAAAATCAGTACCAGGAGAATAGAAAGGGTCTGCAAAAAGTCCAGCTTCACCAACAGTCGTCCAACGGTCAGTCGAAAATGTTTCTTGAGATGCATGAGCAAAATGTTTCATTAATTTGAAATCCATTATTTTGTCATGTAATGGATCTAATATTCCTCCAAACTGAGGTTCATTTTTAGAAATCCATGCCAATGATTTTTCTAAGGTATTGTACTCTTTAAATGGGTGAATGGTCTCATCTGCAACAATTCCTACACTTGTTCTGTCTCCAACTAAAGGGATAATCCAAACCCAATACCCCTTGTCCATTAAATGAACAGTACTAAAATGACGTAAGCCATCTTTTACATAAGAATGCCATGTTGAGTCATCAGACCAAGTGTCTATATCAATTTTATAATCCAACCTAAACCAAGCTGAATTAATATTGTGTTCTATCGATTCAGCAAAATTTAATTTACGCTTCATAAAACTTGCGCGACCAGTTGCATCGATTGCCCAGCGAGTATTTACAGTAGTTGATTCTCCATTTTTTGAGTAGGTAACTTGGTGCGCTTCTTCATTAATTTCAACATTTTCAACTTTAGCATCTAATAGAACATCGTTGCCTAGTTTTCGTGACATTTCAACTAAATCATTTTCAAAAATACCTCTATCAATCTGATGACTTGGAACTGGTAAAAATTGTTTTGGCCCAAGCTCTACTCGTCTATGAATTTCATCTTTATGCTTTGGAGATAAAAAGAAACGAAGACCATGCTTAGGTAATTGATCAGCATCTAAATAATCTTTTAGATTTAAAACTTCTCTCATATAATGAGTTCCCAATTCCACAGAAGATTCACCTACTTTAAAAGCTGCTTCAGGAGCAGCATCTTCACGTTTCTCAAGTACTAAAACCTTAATATCAGGTTTTTCCTGTTTTAATTGTAATGAAAGAGTTAGACCGGCTAAACCTCCACCTAAAATTATTACATCATAATGATTTTCCATGGTCTTGTTTTTATTGTAATTTATGAATCGAAAGTAATTGTTTTCGAGCTGCCAATTTATGATTTAAATTAGTATTGTTATTAGATTTGAAATGAATAATTATTGAACTAAACCGAAAAATTTAGCTAACCAATAAGTGGAATGAAAATCAATGTCTTTGGTATGAATTCCTGATCTTCCACCTTGTTCTAGACTTTCTCCTGGATCAATTAAAATTTTGTGCCCAGTGTTTTTAATATTAAGCATTACTATTTTTAATTCTTTTTCTGAATTGTAGTACGACCTTGTACTTAGTAGATTGTTGCCCATAAAATTCTCTTCTACTTTTAAATTAGTAGAATCCATTTTGTTTTTTGTAATCCATTGTGTTAGTACTTTTTCTCCCATTTTTGGATTAGTAACGTTGTCTTCATCCCCTTGTATAATTACAATTCTAGGGATGATTGTTGATGTTTCATTAAGTCCGTCAAGTAAAGTTGGAGGGGCAGCTAATAAGGCTCCAGCATTAAATACTTCTGGGTAGGCATTTAATAATACATTACTCATTCCAGCTCCAGCAGACATGCCAGTAATAAAAACCATAGATGAGTCAATTTTGTATTTATTATACATATAATCAATCATGTTTCTTATGGAAGCTGTTTCACCTTTATCTTTTTTAGCTTTCATTCCGATAAAAAAGTTAAAACATTTACTCACATTGTTGAGCATTCGTTGTTCTGGGTAAAGAACAATAAAGCCTAAAGAATCTGCTAATTTATTCCACCCAGTAGCAGCACCTATGCTTTTTGCAGTTTGAGTACAGCCATGCAAAACGAGAACCAATGGAGGCCCTTTAGTTTTATCTAAGTTTTTTGGAACGTGCAGGTACATTTTTAACATACCGGGGTTTCTTCCAAATTTACTTACGTTTTTAAGTGATTGACCAATTAGAAGATTAGAACTAATTAAGAGGATTAGTATTAAAAAGAACCTATTTTTCATGTCCATTTACGATTATTACAATTTCCCCTTTAAGGGTATTTGTTTCATAGTAATTGATTAACTCAAGAACTGTACCTCTAATGTTTTCTTCATGTATTTTGGTGATTTCTCTTGAAACGGAAACTTGTCTTTCTTCTCCAAAATATTCCGCAAATTGTTTTAATGTTTTAATTAATCGGTGTGGAGATTCATAAAAGATAATTGTTCTTGTCTCTTCTGCTAAAAGTTTTAAGCGTGTTTGTCTCCCTTTTTTATGAGGTAAAAAACCTTCAAAAACAAATTTATCACAAGGTAGTCCAGAATTAACTAAGGCAGGAACAAAAGCTGTTGCGCCTGGTAAACATTCTATTTCTATATCATTTTTAATACATTCTCTAACTAATAAAAACCCAGGATCTGAAATAGCTGGAGTCCCAGCATCACTAACCAACGCCATTTGTTCTCCATTTTTTATAGAGTCAATAATTCGTTCTAGTGTTTTATGCTCATTGTGTTGATGATGAGCCACCAATTTTTTGTTAATTTCATAATGCTTTAAAAGCTTAGAAGTTTGCCTAGTATCTTCTGCAAGGATAACATCTACTTCTTTAAGGATTTTTAAAGCGCGTAAGGTGATGTCTTCTAAATTGCCAATTGGGGTAGGTATGATATATAATTTCATAATTGAGCTTCGATGTTTTTAATCCAATTAAAATAGGTGTTTTCTTTTTCTAGCTGGGTTAATTTTCCATAAATATCTTTAGTTTTTAAGCTAAAAACAACATCACAAATTTTTTGAGTGGTATCAGATGTTGCATTTGCTTTTTCTTTGGTATGTGTTGCTATAGCAATACCACACTTAAAAGCAGTAATATGTTTACTTGCAGCCTGAATTAATTCTTCTAAAATAATTGAATCTGCCCCACCAACATATGCAACAGCTACACCAACGCCTCTCCACATATCATAATGCCTTTCTTCAGGGAAAATGTTAATCATTCGAACTAACTTTTCAACTTCTGCTTGAGCAATGTACCAAAAACTCCTTCCTAAGCCTTGGTTGTAGGCTCTTATGCTTAAATCGTCTAAGTTTTCTGGGATTTGCTGCATTCTAACAGCTTGCCTTCTTTTAAATTTTCCATCATAATATGCAAACCCATCAATAACTCTGTATTTTAAAAGTGGTTCAAAGTCATTGCTATATGAATTTAGGTCTAAATTTAGTTCAGATAAAGCCCAGCCTAATCCAACATGTATTTGGACAGCATGTTTCAATCCATAATTTTGATAGAATTCATTCCAGATAACTAATGAGTTATTATTTTTAATACTATTAATGGCAATTCCCATGGATGCAGCTTCGTAAGCAATAGAAATAAATTCACCGTCATTACTTAATAAAGCTTTATTTAACTCAGAATGGTTAGTAATAGATAGCCCTTTTTCTTTCGAATCTATAAATATAGATTGAATAAGAGTCATTTTATCTTTTACAGTTACCATTATAAATTTCTTAATTTTAATAAAAGAAAAAACCAAAGGTAAAAATAAACTGATAGATGGATTTGTTTAACTTTATATTTGTTAATGCAACCTTTTTGTATTAAAAAACATCTTAACACTGAATAAATGAAAATGAATGAAGAGCAGTTGGTCAATAAGTGTCTTGAAAAAGATACTCTTGCTCAAAAGCAACTATTCGAGTTTTATTCAAGAAGAATGATGGGAGTATGTTTAAGGTACTCTAAGAATTCGGATGAGGCGCAAGATGTTTTACAAATGGGGTTTATCAAAGTCTTTGAAAAATTAGACATGTATAACCATAAAGGTTCTTTAGAAGGTTGGATTAGAAAAATTATTGTAAATACTGCTTTAGACAATATTCGTAAAAATAAAAAGTTGATGAATAATGTTGAAATAGATAAAGTGGATTATCAATTACATAATCACAATGAGAATGCTGTTGATGCATTGTCGGCACAAGATTTACTAAAAGTAATTCAAAGTATGCCAACAGGGTTTAAAACGGTATTTAATATGTATGTAATTGAAGGTTATTCGCACAAAGAAATAGCAGAAGAGTTAAATATTTCAGTAAATACATCTAAATCACAATTCTCTAGAGCTAGAGCATATTTGCAAAAAATATTAATAAAGGAAAAAGTACTATAAATTGAAAGACGGATTAGAAAATATTGAAGAAGTTTTTAAGCAAGCATTTGATGGCTTTGAATCGAATGTTGATCCAAGTGTATGGAACAACATTCAAAATTCAATTTCATCAGGTTCTGGTAGCGGCTCAACTCCACAAGTTGATCCGTCTGCTGTTGCAAGTACCGTAGGTAAATCTCTAGCATTAAAGATTGTTGCTGGAGTTGTACTGGTTAGTGCGGTTGCTACTTCTGCTTATTTTATTCCAGAACTTTTCGAGGATAAGGGAAATGTTGTTACAGAGAATCTTGCTACAGAAAATATTGTTGCTGAGGATGTTGTCGCTGAAACACTAGTTGAAAAAACTCCTACTATAAATACAGAATTTACTAAAGGGGAGAACCAAACGCCTGAATATGCTGTTCAGATTGAAGATGATTTTTCAGTAGAAAATGATAATGAAGTTCTAGAGAATACTACAAATCAATCTGAGAATAATAAAGAAATTACGATTAGTAATGCTGAATCATCTGAAACAAGTACAGAAAGTGAAACGGCAAATAATTTCAATAAGACTTTTGTTAAACCTGCTTCTAAAAAATTAGGTCAATCAGTGAAACCTGAGATTGTAGAGAAATTATCTGTTAAAATAAATGTTGACGTAATTAAAGGGAAGGTTCCACTAACTGTTCAGTTTGATGCTATTGGTGATGGTGTTCAGTACTATTGGGATTTTAGTGATGACTCTGATGAAACTAATGAAGAATCTCCAATTCATATGTTTCAAAAAGAAGGAACTTATAGGGTTAAGTTAACGGGGATAGATAATGAAGGAAATAGAAAGAAGATTATATTACAATTATTGTAGAGAAAAATTATAGTTCTTCAATTCAGACTCCTTTACAAAATTCAATTTCTCCTAATGGGGATGGTATAAATGATTTTCTTAAAGTTAGAGGCAAAAACATAGAAAAAATACAGGTCCAAATAGTAGATAGTAAAGGAAATCCAGTTTATTTTATGAATTCTGTTGATGACGTTTGGGACGGGAGAAATCAAAACGGTAACCTTTTGATTCAAGGCCAATATTACATGACCGTAGTAGCTATCGGTAAAGATGGTGAAAGACATGTAAAGAAAACCGCTGTCAATTTGTGGGAATAACCTTTGAGCTTTGTTAAATCTTGTTAACGCTACTCTATTCTCTGATAATTTCAACAATATCTTGTTAGTTAAACAGTTCATTTCATTGATAAATATTGACTATCTTTGTAAGGTAATAATCCGATTACATGACTGATTATAAAACAGGAAAGCTACTAGAGCAAATAAATATTCCAAAAGACTTAAGAGAGAAAATTTCTGAAGACGAATTGCCTCAATTATGTGAGGAATTAAGAGATTTTATTGTTGATGTGGTTTCTCAAAAAGGAGGGCATTTTGGCGCAAGTTTAGGCGTTGTAGAATTGACGGTTGCACTTCATTATGTTTTTAATACTCCAGATGATAAATTGATTTGGGATGTAGGCCATCAAGCTTACGGGCATAAAATATTGACTGGACGTAGAGAGCAGTTTCATACCAATAGAGTTTATAAAGGAATTAGTGGTTTTCCAAAACCATCAGAAAGTGAGTATGATGCTTTTGCGGTAGGACATTCTTCTACTTCAATTTCGGCAGCATTAGGAATGGCTGTTGCTTCAAAATATAAAAAAGAAGATAGACAACATGTTGCTATTATTGGTGATGGATCTATGACTGCTGGACTGGCTTTTGAAGGAATGAACCACGGAGGTGTTGAGGATGCTAATTTATTAATTGTTTTGAATGACAATTGTATGGCAATTGACCCTAATGTTGGTGCGTTAAAGGATTATTTAACAGATATTACTACTTCACATACTTACAATAAAGTAAAAGATGAGGTTTGGCATTTGTTAGGAAAAGTGAGTAAGTTCGGACCTAATGCTCAATCTATTGTTCAGAAAATAGAGAACGGAATAAAATCAACATTATTAAAACAGAGTAATTTATTTGAGGCGTTAAATTTTAGGTATTTTGGACCAATCGATGGGCATGATGTCAATTATTTAGCAAAAGTTTTAGAAGATTTAAAAGATATTCCAGGACCTAAAATATTGCATTGTATTACCGAAAAAGGGAAAGGATATCAGCCTGCCGAAGAGGGAAATACTACTCAGTGGCATGCTCCAGGAATATTTAATAAAGACACAGGAGAGATTATTAAGATTACTCCTAAGAATCCTGAACCACCTAAATACCAAGATGTTTTTGGTCACACAATAGTAGAATTAGCAGAAAAAAATGATAAAATAGTTGGAGTAACTCCAGCAATGCCTTCAGGTTGCTCATTAAATATTATGATGAAAGCGATGCCAGATAGAGCTTTTGATGTAGGGATTGCTGAACAGCATGCTGTTACATTTTCTGCGGGAATGGCAACTCAAGGATTAATTCCTTTTTGCAATATTTATTCTTCGTTTATGCAGCGAGCATACGATCAAGTGATACATGATGTAGCATTACAAAATTTACATGTTGTATTTTGTTTGGATAGAGGAGGTCTGGTTGGGGCTGATGGTTCAACTCATCATGGAGCTTATGATTTGGCTTACATGAGGTGTATTCCAAATATGATCGTTTCTGCTCCAATGAATGAGGAGGAACTAAGAAATTTAATGTATACTGCTCAAGCAGATAATAATGGACCATTTTCTATTCGCTACCCTAGAGGGACAGGGACAATGGTGGAGTGGAAAACTCCTTTCAAAAAAATAAAAATAGGAACAGGAAGAAGGGTTAAGAATGGTGATGATATCGCTATTTTAACGATTGGAGATATTGGAAATAAAGCTGTTAAAGCCTGTACGGAGTTAGATAGAGAAGGAATTCATATTGCGCATTATGATATGCGTTTTGTGAAACCTATTGATGAAATACTGCTACATGAAGTTTTCGGTAAGTTTAAGAAAGTAATTACTGTAGAAAATGGTTCAATAATGGGCGGAATGGGAAGTGCGGTGTTGGAGTTTATGGCAGATAACAATTACCAAGCAGAAGTGAAGCGTTTGGGTATTCCTGATAAATTTATAGAGCATGGAACTCAAGCAGAGTTGTACGATGAATGTCATTTTGATGATAAGGCAATCTTTGCTACAGTAAAATCTTTGTTAGAATCTCAAGAAAATAAAGCCTTAGCTTAATTGTTTCGTGAAGTTAGAATTGAACATAGCAAATAAGGAGACTTGGCTTCCCAACAAAACACCACTAATTATTTCAGGGCCTTGTTCTGTTGAATCTGAAGAACAGGTGCTTCAAACAGCTCTGGAAATTTCAAAACTGGGTAAAGTATCTATTTTACGTGGAGGGATCTGGAAACCTCGTACTCGACCTAATTCTTTTGAAGGAGTTGGTGCTGAAGGTTTGAAGTGGCTAAAACAAGCTGGATTAGAAGTTGGTTTGCCAGTTGCTACAGAAGTTGCAAATGCAGAACATGTTGAAGAATGCTTGAAAAACGATATAGATATTTTATGGATCGGAGCACGAACAACTGTTAACCCTTTTTCTGTTCAAGAAATTGCTGATGCGCTAAAAGGAGTTGATATTCCTGTTTTTGTAAAAAACCCAATTACACCTGACATTAATTTGTGGGTTGGAGCTTTAGAGAGAATTAATGCTGCTGGGATTAATAAATTAGCGGCACTCCATAGAGGCTTTGCATCTTTTGATAAATCATCTTATAGAAATGCACCGATGTGGGAAATTCCAATAGAGTTAAAGTTAATGTGTCCAGAATTACCACTGTTTTGTGATCCTAGCCATATTGCTGGCGATAAGGATTTGATTCCTTATGTATCTCAAAAAGCGTTGGATTTAGATATGGAGGGTTTGATGTTGGAGAGTCATATAAAACCTGTAGAAGCAAAAAGCGATGCAAAGCAACAATTAACCCCTAATGAATTAGGAAGCTTGTTAGCGCAGTTAATTATTCGTGAAAAGAATGCTGGGAGTGAAGAGTTTATTAATAAACTAGAGCAATTACGTACTGTTATTGATGAATTGGATGAAGAATTGATTAACAAATTCGCTTCTCGAATGGAAATTATTAAGAAAATAGGTGAATATAAGCATGAAAATAATGTGACTATCCTTCAATTAGAAAGGTGGGAACAGATTTTGAAAAATAGATCTTTTTTAGCTGATAAAGTTGGGCTAAGTGATGATTTCATAAAAAAAATGTTAGAATTAGTTCATCAAGAATCCATTCGTGTTCAAACCAAAGTGATGAATAGACAGAATTAGTTCTGGAGTACACTATTTGATTCTTTAATTATAGTGGCGTTTGCTTTATTGTCAACACTTTTTTCATTTTTTGTAACAAAATTCATTATTTCAGACAATACATCATCATTCCATAACATTCTATAATGACCTATATTTTCGAAAGATTTTAATGTTGCGTTTTGATGTTTGTTGCTTATTTCTTCTGAATTAGAAAATGGGATAATTTTATCATTTTTATCATGAATAATTAATAAATCATCAAACTTCACTTGGGTTAATTTTTTGGCAATTTCTAATTGCTTTAAATCCTCGCCAATTATTGTGGTTGCTTTATCACATAAAACTTTGAATGCTTTATTTCCTAACCCAATTAGGGATTTAAAATCATCAAAAATATTTTGGATTTTATTGGGACTTGTTAAGAAAACTATTTTACTCACCTGTACATCCGTTTCGCTAAGACCGTAAGCAAGCATGGCAGAACCAAATGAATGGGTAATACAAATAAGGGGTGTTTTTGGATTGATGTGATTTAGAAAAGCTTTAAAAGCATTTTTTGCAATAAAAATATTGCTAGATTTTGCTTTTGCATAAGCATGGCCTGGAAGGTTCATTAAAAATACTCTATAACCATTATCTGCCATTTTAAAAGCTATTTTAGATAAGCTACCTGCATTTGAATCCCAGCCATGGAGCATTATTACAATTTCACCTTCAGAATTACCTAGCTCATAAGCATGTATTTCTTCTGGATAATGGTCAATTTTAAACGACTTTGCTTTTTCGAAAAAAAGCATTTCTCGTTTTCTGACCTCTTTTTTTCTCACTTTCTGAAACATTTTAAATGCTTGATTTCCTGCCAAAGTGGGAGATAGGACTGATAATGTTCTGTAATATAGTCGGATAATAATTAGTATTGATTCCATTTTATACTGATTGGTATTTATATACTTAATTCTTTATTTATTAATTCATCTAAATGATTCATCATGTCTTTTAAGTAACTATCATTTTGCATTAATACTGAGGTAAAAACAGCGCCTTCAATAATCGAAAAGATCCTTCCTCCATATCTGATGGAATCGATTTCACTTTTAATTTCACCTTTTTCTTTACCATCATCAATCATCTTTGTAATCGATTGTTGTAATTTTAATGCAACTTCTCTAACTCTGTTATATAGTTCTGAATTATTGTTATTGGCATCAACTCCAACATTCAATATCGGACAGCCGCCAAAATCTATTTGGTGTTGATGGTAGTTTCTGTAAAAATTACTAACAGCAAATAGTTTTGCTAAAGGTGAATCTATTTCGTCAGTGATTACTTTAATCTTTCCTAAAACATATTTTATATTATAGTTGAAGGCTTCTAATGCTAGTTCTTCTTTGTTCTTGAAATTTCCATAAATAGCACCTTTGGTTAGTCCTGTTGCGGTAGTGATTTCAGATAAACTTGTAGCTGTATATCCCTGACTGTTAAAGATTGGCGCTACTTTTTTTATGATGTGCTCCTTGGTTCTTTGAGATTTTTCTGTCATATTCCTTTGTGTTCAGGCTACAAATATACATAAATATACCGAATGGTATATTTTATTAATGTAAATATTACATTTCATTTAATAGGATACTTTTTAGTTGAGTCAAAAAGGTATCTTTGGAGAGAATGAAAAAAAGGTGGAAAATAAAAGAAGGTTCTAGTCAAAATGACATTAAAAACCTTTCAACTGAACTTAATAATTTAGATGAAACATTAACCAATATCTTACTCCAACGAAAGATTGATACGTTTGAGAAAGCCAAAACATTTTTTAGACCAAGTTTAGATGAAATTCACGATCCTTTTTTGATGAAGGATATGGATAAAGCTGTAGAACGATTACAATTTGCTATTGAAAACAAGCAAAATATTCTTGTTTATGGAGATTATGATGTAGATGGAACTACTTCTGTTAGTTTGGTTTATTCCTATTTGAAGAATTTTTATCCGGCATTAAATAAAGGAGAAGAAAAGATAGTGCAGATTAATCTAGATGATAGTTCAGAGACAAACCAATCTGACAATCATCAAAATCGATACGGTTTGGAGTATTACATACCTGATCGCTATACAGAAGGATATGGAATTTCTTTTCAAGGAATTGACTATGCAGCAGAGAATAATTTCAAATTAATTATTGCGTTAGATTGTGGAATAAAAGCAATTGAAAAGATTGATTACGCTACTGAAAAAGGTGTTGATTTTATTATATGTGATCATCACCGACCAGGAAATGAAATACCAAAAGCAGTTGCTGTTTTAGATCAAAAACGAGAAGATTGTAATTACCCTTATAAAGAATTATCAGGATGTGGAGTTGGTTTTAAATTGATGCAAGCATGGACTCAGAAAGAAGGAAAAGATGAATCTAAATTAATGGAATATTTAGATTTATTGGCAATAAGTACTTGTGCAGATATTGTTCCGATAACAGGAGAGAATAGAGTTTTTGTTTATTATGGACTAAAAGTAATTAATGAAAATCCTCGTTTGGGAATTAAAACAATGGTAGAGTTGGCAAAGTTGAAAAATGAGCTAACGGTTACTGATGTTGTTTTTACGATTGCACCGAGAATTAACGCTGCTGGTAGAATTGAAACAGGAAACAAAGCAGTAGAAATGTTGGTGGAAGAGAACACCAAAAAAGCATTAAAGTTTGGTGGGCATATTAATGAACTGAACATTGAACGTAAAGAATTAGATAAAACCATTACGGCCGAAGGATTAAAGCAAATAGAAGACAATACTGATTTACAAAACAAAAAGACAACTGTTTTATTTGATGAAAATTGGCACAAAGGGGTAATCGGAATTGTGGCTTCTCGATTAATAGAAACGCATTATCGCCCAACGATAATATTAACCGAATCAAATGGAAAAGCAACGGGTTCTGCCCGGTCTGTAAAGGATTTTGATGTTTATGATGCCATTGATGAATGTAGCGATTTACTGGAACAGTTTGGTGGGCATAAATATGCTGCAGGTTTAACCATGAAGCTCGAAAATTTAGAAGCATTTACGCAAAAGTTTGAAGAAGTAGTTTCAAAACAAATTGACCCTGAATTATTAATTCCTCAGATTAGTATTGATTCTAAATTGGAGTTGCATCAAATTACTGCTCAGTTTTATAAAATACTCAAGCAATTTGCTCCAACCGGACCAGGAAATATGCGGCCAGTATTTATGAGTGAAAATGTTTTTATTACCAATAACTCTCGAAAAATAGGAGAAGACAAAACCCATTTACGCCTAGAGGTTTTTCAAGAAGATAACCCTAGTATTAAGTTTAATTGTATCGGTTTTGGTTTAGGAGATGTGTTGGATGAACTCGATGAAGGAATTTCTTTTAGCATCGTTTACAACATAGAGGAAAACCACTGGTATGGGAATACTACCTTACAATTGAATATCAAAGACATTAAAGTCTAACTTATTATCTCCATTCAACAACAAATCCTCTTTCTTTGGATAACATATACTTAGGAACAGCATTTTTAATGTCTTGAGAGAGGATATTTAATAATCGTTTTTTAGAATAATTTCTCGTGTATGCAAAACTTACTTCTCGTAGAGGTGTTTTATTAATTTGTTTTGTGATTGTATTTGAAGATTTCGTGTCAACTGCTAATTCTGGAAACAGAGCGTATCCACCTTCAATTTCTACTAACTTTTTAATCGTCTCTAAGGAGCCACTTTCATAATCAAAAAGAGGTTTTTTACCCACACCAGTTTTATAGCTGCATAAATTTACAACTTGAGAACGGAAGCAATGCCCATTATTTAAAAGCCATAAACCATCGCTAGTTAAATCTTCGGTTTTTATGTTGTTTTTTGTAGCAAAGGCGTGTGATTTATTACTGATGATTTTCATCTCTTCATAAAAAAGAACTTCTTCTATTATTCCTTTCTCTTGGAGTGGTGTTACCAATATGCCAACATCTAATGTATCTTTTTTTAGCTGAGAGATAATTTCATCGGTTAAAAGCTCTACAACTTTAACACTAACATCGGGGTATTTTTTTGTGAATTTTCCAATAAACAGCGGAAGTAGGTAAGGTGCAAGAGATGGAATAATTCCTATACTGATTTCGCCTGTGATAGAGTTGCTATAATCATTGATGATTTCATTAATTTTTTTTGCTTCGCTTATAGTTGTACGAGCTTGCTCAATTATTTTTATTCCGATTTCAGTTGGAATAATAGGTTGTTTTGTTCTGTCAAAAATGACAATTCCTAAATCGTCTTCCATTTTTTTTATTTGCATACTCAAGGTAGGCTGAGTAACAAAGCATTTTTCAGCTGCAGTAACAAAATGCCTGTAAGTGTCTACAGCAACAATATATTCTAATTGAATCAGTGATGTCATTTCACAAATATAGATAAAATCTATATTATTATAAAAAGAATCGATTTGATTTATAATTTAAACAAACTCATATTTGCACTATAAATCATTAAAACATAACATTATGAAAACACAAAAAATATATTTAGAACATGCAAATATTACTGTAAACAACATTAAAGAAGGAATTCATTTTTTTCAAACAGCTTTTCCTCATTTTAAAATAAGGGGTGGAGATACTGCAACAAGAGAATGGGTACATCTTGGGGATGATGTCACTTACATTGCTATAAATCAGGCAGAACTTGATGTAAAGAAAAGTGAAAAGGATTATGACAAAATAGGTGTCAATCATATTGGGTTTGTAGTCCAGAATGTTGAGGAAATTGCCAATAACTTATTGGCTAAAGGATATAAGAGAGATTATCCGAAACAAATAGAAAAATTTAGAGTTAGAGATTATTTTGCAGATACAGATGGGAATCAATATGAGTTTGTCCAATACCTAAGTGATAAAGTAGAAGAGAAAAATAGTTACATCAATTAAACTAGATAGATATGAAAAATTTAATAGGATTAAACAAAGAAAAAGCAATAGAATTGAGTGAAAAACTGAATGAATTATTATCTGATTACCAATTGTTTTACCAAAACCTAAGAGGGTTACATTGGAATATAAAAGGTGCAGCATTCTTTGAGCTACATGTGAAATTTGAAGAGTATTATAATGATGCAGTAGTAAAAGTGGATGAAATTGCTGAGCGAATTTTAACGTTAGGTGGTGAGCCTTTACATACGTTTTCTGATTACCTTAAGGTGTCAAAAATTAAAGAAGAAAAAGGGGTTACGATTGGAACTGAAGGGGTTGAAATAATCGTCAATAACTTTTCTACGTTAATATCGAAAGAAAGAGAAATACTACAGCTTGCTTCAAAGGCAGATGATGAAGGGACTGTTAGTTTAATGAGTGATTATATTTCTCAAACGGAAAAAACACTTTGGATGTTAACAGCATATTTAAAATAGTAACAAAGAAGATAAAAGAATAAAAGCCCCTCATGGTTGAGGGGCTTTTTGCACTAACTAAACAGGTGGGTTATTTATGGAGGGATTATTTAATTTAATGAGAGGATTTTAATTGTACAATTAAGCTTTCAATTCCTTAATGTCAGCTATTATCTCGTCTAACTTATTAAATACACGGCCGTAAACAATTTTAAGATCCCACTCATAAATTTTTCCGCCAAGGAGCACTAATATTCCAGTTATTAGTAATGCTCCTATAATTCCAATTACAGGTACACCAAACAGAAGGTTTAAATCAGGATAAGTAAGGAGTAATTTATTTACGGCATGGGTTCCAATGCGTTGACCTTCTTCTATTTTCATCCAAAAGCCAATAATAAGAGATAAGAATATAAATGGATAAAGAAAACGTGCAAATTTTTTATTAATGCTTACCTGAGATTTTAACCAAACATCAAATGCCATTAGATAATCGTAACTATTTGTGCTTTTGTCAATTAGCATTAATGTGTTTAATAGTTTTTTATTAAGAATCACCAATACATTCAATATAAAAAACATTGGTACTCCCAAATAAGGAATACCTACTATAAAGGATGCTCCTAATACAATAAAAGACCCTAAGACAATTAAAATGAGATTCATTTTAAACATTCTTTTGAACTTATCTATGATGTGTTTTGATTTTTGATTGTAAAGGTTGTTTAACTTTGGAGCTATTAAAGCATCACTTTTTAAAAAACCTTCTTTCCAAATTGTTTCAATTGACTTTTCCATTTCTTTAACTTAATATTTTTTTTAATCGTTCTTTAATTCGTTTAATTCTCACGCCAATGTTGTTGGGGTTTGTACCAATGATTTCAGCTATTTCTTGATATGATTTTTCTTCTAGATACAGCAAGATAACCCCCCTGTCTATTTCTGAGAGTTGTCTTATGGCATCATACAGTTGATTCAGTGATTCATCTTCAAAAGCATGGCTATCTTCCACTAATTCTGGCGGTAAATAATCAGAAGCAAAATGCTGCTTATTATTTTTCTTTTTTTTGAGTAATGTCAAACAAACATTTAATGATATTCTATAAATCCATGTAGACCATTCTGATTGCTGATTAAAATTTTCACTACTTCTCCAAATTTGCAAACATACTTCTTGATAGTAATCTTCAAAATCTTCTTGCGAATTGGTATATGCTCTGCACATCTTTATGATGATAGCTGCATAAGGTAAAATTTGTGTGGTATAAAAATCACTACTCATTGTTTACGCTATTTTTAACACTTGATTTTGTTTAGCTGCTTCCTTATC
Organism: Flavobacteriales bacterium; assembly: GCA_016763135.1. GTDB lineage: Bacteria > Bacteroidota > Bacteroidia > Flavobacteriales_E > Vicingaceae. Next base: position 306 of record JAESUI010000382.1, on the reverse strand, counting down.
CATATACTTACCTATAACATATCCTATAAACATACCAAAACACATTCCTGTAGCACTTCCTCCACTATCTTTAAAAATGAATACTCCTAAAGCCATTCCAAAAACTAATCCCATTTTCAGTCCAAGGTCTGTATAATGACCTTCTAAAAGAATAGAACATTCTGATTCTAAGTATTGAACAAACTCACTTAATTTTTTTCTAATGTATTTTTTTCTATTTTTTATAGGCTGTTTTAAGTTGAGAATCTTTAACTCCTTTTCAATCATTTCTATTTGATAAGTTGAGAAATCTCTCTTTTCTATACT